>JAYUWD010000567.1:0-2655 GCA_043753735.1 Gemmatimonadaceae bacterium | reverse complement strand
TTGTCTTGATCGTGACGGAGACGGATGGTGCGACGATCTGCGTTTTGGCTTGCCGACCTGTCAGGATCAGGACAAGGATGGTCGCTGTGATGATTTGCCCGCGTTTGCATCGCAGGCATTTCCACAAATATTGCCGCACATGCAGTCAGTCCTTGACGTGGTTCAGGGTCGGACCAACACGGAAGTGATGACGTGGCTCGGCACCAACGAATTCCAACTCCGCGTCCCCGATCAGGGGCGTGGCGGGACACCGTGGCGCGCAATCTTCCTGGATCAGGCGGGCGAGTTGCTGCAGGTTTGGACCGACGTGAACAAGGATGGTCTCGCTGATCGCGTCGAAATTTTCAGGAACGGACAGCGAGTGAAGTTGCTGCAGCGTTAATCGCGCAATTTTACGTCGCGCACCCCGCGTACCCGCGCAATGCGTTGACCGTCTTTGTCAGGGACGCACGCTTGCAGCGTGACGGGGACAGTTCACCATGTGATCGTTCACCATGCCTGTGGCCTGCATGTACGCGTAGCAAATCGTCGATCCGACAAATTTGAAACCGCGCTTGACGAGGTCTTTGCTCAGCGCATCGGACTCCGCGGTTTTTGTCGGTACGTCGCGCATGCTCTGTCGATGATTCACGATCGGCGCAACGTTGGTGAAGCGCCAGACGTACTCGTCAAACGAGGCAAACTTCTCCTGCACCTCGAGAAACGCCTGTGCGTTGGTCACGGTGCTCGCGAGTTTACCACGATGCCGAATGAGTCCTGCGTCGAGCATGAGACGATCGACGTCTGCTTCGGTGAAGCGAGCGATCGCTTCGACATCCCAATCGAGAAACGCGCGACGGTAATTCTCGCGTTTGGCCAGCACCGTCGACCAACTGAGTCCAGCTTGTGCGCCCTCGAGAGTCAGAAACTCGAAGCGGACGCGGTCATCGTGAACGGGTACGCCCCACTCGGTGTCGTGATACTGGATGTCGAGCGGTTTGATTGCCCACGGACACCGTTGCAACATTGCTTCCTTCGTGCTCATTGCTCGATCAGGATGCGTGTGGCTTTCCGTATTTGGCGAGTTCCGCGGACCGTGCCCCGAGTGCATCTGCGTTCGTGATTCGACCCGACACGCGCTCGGCATCGCTCTGAAGCTGAAGCAACTCTGACCACAGATGCACGCGTTCCGGATCGCCGAGGAGATTGGCGGCAGACCAGCCGTCGAGTCGTTCGAGCAACGGACGTTGCGGGCCGAGGAGCGTTCCAATCGCAACGCTCGCATCGCGACTCACGTCGTCAGGCGCTTCGCCGCCGCCAAGGCGCGAACGAAAGCGCCTCAATGCGGCCGCAGCCTCCTGGATGAGGCGAAGCAGGTAGTCGTCCCGTGCAGCAGGCATCGTCGTTCAGCGGGAAAGTGGTGCATCGTCGACGTTGCCGACGTCGTCATCATGGTCGTCTTCGACGAGATTCAGATGACGATCAGGCGCCGTGTCGAGCAGTTCACGTGCTCTCGCAAACTCAGGCGTCGGCACGTGCAACGCGATTCCGCCGGCGACGACTCCTTGGAAGGCGAGCCCAAAAATCCCGGCCGCGTTACTGCGCACGAGAACGGGAATGTCTGCGTCTTCGAGAGCGCTCTTGGCGATGTCGGCATCAAGGCCGGTGGCGAACGTCGCCACTTCAATCCACTCGGCGCGCGGTGACGCTTCGTCTGCTGCAGGCATGAAAAGTCCGGAAGGAGTGACATTTGCGGTTATACGGCAAACATGCCCGCGTTCGCTCGGATTGTAACCCCATGGTAATTTGAAGGGTGCGCACACCTACCGATCGTTATCTGCCCCAGGACCGAGACGCTTTTGTCGCGGCCAAGCCGACCACCGGCCGAGTCATTGTCATTGCTCCCACACGTGCCGCGTGTGAGACGATCGAACTCGCGGTGGGGCTCCACCTCGACACGTTTCTCGAACGGACCAAGGGCGTCGAGCTGCGGGCACTTGCGGCCAGTGGACGCGGATTTGGAATCGTCGCGGGGACTGGCACCGGAAAAACGCTGGCGATTCGACCCATTGCAGAAACGATTCTTGGTACGACTGCACTCAAAGTCGGTGTTGTAAATCGCGAGCGTGAAGCGCCACCGGATTTGCCGACGTGGAACATCGTCATCGTGACGACCGGCATCGCGCGTCGCTGGTTTCAGGACGGAGACATTCAGGCGCAGGACACTCTTGTCGTCGACGAGATTCACCAGACGAGTGCTGAACTCGAACTCTGCCTCGCGCTCGGCAAACGTGTTGGCTGTCGATTCATCTGGTTGTCTGCCACCGTCGATCCGGCGTTCTACTCGCGGTATCTCGACAGCGCGGAGGTGCTGCAGGTGTCGGCGTTCGATCCGACGAAAGCGGCGAAGGTCGAAGTCGAACGCAAGCAGCCGCTGAATTTTCTCGACGAAAAGTTCCTGTCCAAACTTGCGCGCTCAGAGCGAGGGGTTGCGATTTTTCTGCCAACGCGAGCATCGGTCGAAGAGGCAGCGGAGTGGGTGCGTCATCGGTATCCGCGCATCTCGGCCGCTCATTATCATGGCGGTGAACCCATACGCGTCATTCGACCGTTTCTGGAAGGAACGATTCCAAAACCGTTCTTTCTCGCGATGACAGCGGCGGGGCAGAGCGCGCT
>JAYUWD010000566.1:0-8187 GCA_043753735.1 Gemmatimonadaceae bacterium | reverse complement strand
TGCGTGATCATCAACCCGAGGTGCCGCTCTCCGCTGCGGCGTAGCGAGCAATGTCAGACTCTTGACATATAGGGGCGTCAACGCCATGGCGGAACGCTTCTTCTCAACGCTCGAATGCGAGTGTTTCGCGAAGCATCGCTTCACCTCACACGCGCACGCACGGCTCGTCCTCTTTCGCTACATCGAGGGCTGGTACAATCCCCATCGTCGGCACTCCGCGCTGGGCCAGCGCTCCCCACTGGCGTGTGAACAGCACCACGCCGTACCATCTCTCGCGGCCTGAAACCCCAACCACCACGGCTCTACGGAACCGGGTCAAGTTCACAACGCACCGGTGGCGAAGGTCCCGCGCCTCGCACAAACAGCGCGCAGTCATTCGATGCGACATTGATCACTGGTATCGCGGAGCGATTCGCGCGAGAAGCGCGTCATTGGCGACCGCGCGCACCGCTCCCGTGTCGTGCGTCACGCCGCAACTCCTGCGTGCGTGAGCGTTTCGATGTTGTGCACCAGGCAAAAGGGCAGCCACTGGCCGTGCACTTTCGTACGGCCGCGCAGCGTGAAGCGATCCAGTCGCTTGTTGAAGCGCACATTGGCGAACACCGGCTCGACGGTGGCAAAGCGTTGCCCGTACTGTTCGCGCCCCTCCGGGGTATCGAGGCGCTGCTGCATCCGCTTTGTGTGCGTCTCGGACGCCGCGCCCTCGCGTCCACGCAGGAACGCGACGGTGCGGACCACGTACGTCTCCGGCTTGCGCAAGCACTGCGCGCGTAATGCGCACCGCGCGCCGTCGCGCTTCGCGCCGCGAAAGTGCGCGCCAACATAGCCGTTGGACACGTTGGCTGCGCCGGTGCGATGCAGCGACTTCCCCGCCGGACATACACACGTGCGCGCGTCGGCATCATACGTGAAATCGCTCGGCGCAAAGAGCGGCAAGGCCGTCTTCGTCGTGCCTGACTTGTCGTGCAACGGACTTGGTGCTGTGGTGTGGTGCGCACGGTCCGCGAATCGTTCGTCGCGCGTGCGCAGGTTCGGGTCGGCAATCAGCGCCGGCACGTCCAACGCCGCGAGTGCGGCGAGATTCGCTTCACTCTGGTAGCCCGCGTCGGCCGTGAGCACCGTTGCACGGTGGCGCATCGTCGCGAGTGCCTCGACGACGGGGAGCAGTAGCTCTTGTTCGGAGCCCGTGCCATGCGCGTGGGCCTCGACGATGATCTGATGCTTCGCATCGACGGCGACGACGCCGGGATAGCCTTGGATGACGCCCTTGTCGGTCGCCATCTTCTGGCAGCGTGAAGCCGAACGCTTCACGCCGGGGTTGCGCGTCGGCATTCACTTCGGTGCATCACGCGAAAAGGTTGCGCCCAAGTTTGATGATCTCGATCTCGTCGTCACGACGTACGGTACGCTTGGTCGCGATGTCACCAAGCTGGCCACGGTCTTCTTCGACTACATCATTCTCGACGAAGCACAGGCCATCAAGAACGCGAGCGCCGATGTCACGCGCGCGGTGCGTGCGCTTCGCGGTACGCATCGTCTCGCACTGAGTGGTACGCCGGTCGAGAATCATTTGGGCGAACTCTGGAGCCTGTTCGAGTTTCTCAATCCGGGGCTCTTGGGCGCGGCACCGGCATTCCGTCGCTTGCTGTCGGCACCGGCAACGATGTCGACCGCCGTGCGTGGACCGCTCGCGCCCGATGCGCAGGTGATTGCGGCAGTCGCGCAGGCGCTGCGTCCGTTCATGATGCGTCGCACGAAGGCACAGGTGGCGACCGACCTGCCGCCTCGCACCGAGCGCACGTTGTACGTCGAGCTCGAAGGCGACGAACGCGCGAGTTACGACGCGTTGCTGGCGCGTATTCGCAACGATCTCAATGCGACGATCGACAAGGTCGGCATGGGGCGCGCCAAGATGCAGGTGCTGGAGGCGCTGCTGCGATTGCGACAGGCGGCGAGTCATCGCGGCCTCACCGACGACACCAAGCTCGACGCAGAGAATGCCAAGCTCGATGCCTTGGTGGACGAACTCAAGGAAGTGATCGAGGGCGGGCACAAGGCGCTGGTCTTCTCGCAGTTCACATCGCTGCTCGCGATCGTGAAACGTCGGCTCGATCAGGCCGGGATCGTCTACGAGTATCTGGACGGCAAAACGCGCGACCGCGAAGCCAAGGTCGATCGCTTTCAGAACGACACGGAGTGTCCCGTGTTTCTCATCAGCCTCAAGGCTGGTGGCACTGGTCTCAATCTGACAGCGGCTGAGTATGTGTTTTTGCTCGATCCGTGGTGGAATCCGGCGACTGAGGCGCAGGCCATTGACCGCGCGCATCGCATCGGCCAGAACCGCCACGTCATCGCGACGCGCCTGGTCGCGAAGGACACGGTCGAGGAGCGCATCCTGGAATTGCAGGCCGGCAAGCGAGCGTTAGCCGACGCCATACTCGGCGGCGATTCCGGACCGATTGCGGGTCTTGGGCGCGAAGAGCTGGAGCAACTGCTGAGATAGCCATCTGCAACAGACGGGGGGTCGCCGACAAAAGTGTTGCCGGCGATACATCCAGCGAGCAAGGAGCGGCGTATCCGGGATGTAGGTCCCCGCTCGCCAGTTTCCTCCCTCCCCGATGGAGCAACAATGCAGAAGTGGAACTCCACACGAGTGCCGATACGGGCGCTCGCCGTGGTTACTGTGCTCGCCGCCTCAGCAATTACCGTCCGAAAGCTCGTTGCGTCGGATCATCAAGACACGCCGCTGGTCGAGATGTCACCACGTTTCGACGTCAATGACGTCTTCGCGTTCCCGTCGCCGACCAACCCGTCGAACACGGTGCTCGTGCTTGGCACCAGCTCGCCAATCACGCCCGCGCAGACGCCGAGTTTTACGTTCGGCACGAAAGACCAGGAGCTGTATCAGCTCAAGATCGACAACACCGGCGATGCGAGGGAAGATCTCGTCTTCCAGTTCACGTTCACCGGCAAGGCTGGTCACCAGAAGGTCACCATGCGTGGACCCATCCGCCCCAACGCCGTGGGTACGATCAACACGCTTACCGAAGGTCCGTCGATCAAGGGCAACACCAACACGATCATCACCGCCGGCAACATCAAGCTGTTTGCCGGGCCGCGCGACGATCCGTTCTTCATCGATCTTGAAGCGTTCTTCCGGGTGCTCCCCGACCGTCGTCCGGAAAATGGGCCGCTTTCTAGGATCACGCAGGGTCCGCTCACGTTCCGCGAGGCAAGCGGCCCGAATCCCGCCGTCGATTTCCTTCGCGGCATCAATGACATGGCCATCGTCGTCGAGCTTCCCACGGCCATGATCGCCAACCCCGCGACTCGCGGACGCTTCGGTGTGTGGGGAACGGCGAGTCGCGCGCGTTCCAACTGAGCTGCTCCTTCCTTTCACTATTCCCAACTTTCAGGAGTACCGACACATGTTGGAGCAGAACTCCCCGACCGCCGCGCGATGGACGCGCGTCGTCGCCATCGTTCTCGCGCTGGGCTCGACGGCAGCCATGGGCGCGTGCCGCGATACCATGCAGACAAAAGACATCACCGGACCATCAATCGAGGCCAACGCCAGTCGCTCGGAAGCGTCGGACAACGGCGATGATGAAAGCGAAGGTGATGACAACACTACGTACGAGCAGGTCGAGTTTCTCGGCAACCCGCTCGTCAGCGAAGTGACGATCGTTAAGGCCAATCACGATCGCTACAATCGCACGCAGCCGTACAACACCGCCGAATTTGGCCCGCAGAGCCTTGCGTTCATCAACGCGTTTCGCGGGAGCCAGCCGATCGTGGCCAACACGCTCGGCGCGGTGCTCTACCCGGACATGCTGATTGTCGAATCATCACGCAATCCGGCGTCGGCGGGTTGGCTGTCGTGGGCGCTCGCCAACGGGTGGGGCGGTCGCAAGCTCAGCGACGATGTGGTGGACGCCGGACTCTCGGCAATCTTCGGCGACATCATCACGGCCACTGGCGCGTACTGTCCGGCTGGCAAGTTGCCGCTCTGCACCGACAACGTGCCCGCCAACGACAAACCGTTCCTGCGCACCTTCCCGTATCTGGCTGCACCGACGCTGTAACACAGATACGCGAGCCGTCGCACGTCATTCGTATCCACTGATTCGTACACGCGTAATCTGCGGCGACATGGCGCAATCGTTGTGTCGCCGTAGTACGCACCACTGCTCCATCTTCATCACTCTCGCTCCGCGCTGACATGCCTCGCTCCGTGCGTTCACGACTGTCCATTGCTGTTGTCGCGTTGGCCGCGTTCGCAACGGCGGCAACGATCGTCGTTCGTGTTCGCGCATCACACCGACCTGTTCACACAACCGAGTCGGCGCCGCTCGTGCCGCTGGCGACGACAGGCTTCAACGAAGCGGACGTACGCGATAAGGACATCGTATTTTATGCGAATCGTGTAGCAGAAGACCCCGAGAGCGCGACCGATCGATCGACGCTCGCACGGCTACAGTTTGCGCGCTCTCGAACGTCGGGCTCTGTATCGGAACTCGCGCGTGCGGAGGAACTGGCGCGCGCTTCTGTCGCACTTCGCACCCAGCGCAATGGCGAGTCGTTCGAAGTGCTGGCGACCGTCCTCATGGCACGCCACGCCTTCCGCGATGCGCGCGTTGTCGCGGCCCGCGCCGATTCGCTGGAGCCGGAGACGCCGTCGCATCTGGCGCTGCTCGGCGAAATTGAATTGGAGCTGGGAGACTATGCTGCAGCTGCCAAGCACTTCGGTGCCGTGCACTTCGATGCACAGCAGTTCACCGTGGGCGCGCGCGTGGCACGCTGGTACGAGGTAACGGGCCGCGCCGATATGGCACGCGCGATGCTCAAGCGTGCGATCGTGCAGGTCGATCGCCGAGACGATTTGCCGCAGGAGCAGGCGGCTTGGTTTCACTATCGGTTGGGTGAGCTGGAACTGCGACTTGGTCATGCGGCCGCGGCTGACTCTGCATTTCAACGCGGACTGCGACGCCACGCCAATGACGCACGCATTCTGGGAGGCCTCGCCCGCTCGGCGTTGTCGCGCGGCGAGTATGCTCGGGCCATTGCCGTTGGCGACGAAGCGACCGCGATCCTGCTCGATCCGACGACACTCGGTACCGTCAGCATGGCCTACGCCGCGCTCGGTGATTCGACCTCCGCCAAGGCATACGCCCACGCGATGTCGGTCAGTGCATTGACGCAGCCGGGCGCCATACATCGTGCATGGGGGCTGTATCTGCTGGATCATGGATCAGCGACCGAGCGCGCCGATGTGCTGCGGCGCTCGCGCCGCGAATTGCGCGATCGCAGCGACGTGTATGGTCACGACCTGATGGCCTGGGCGCTCTTTCGCAACGGGCACGTCAACGAGGCGCGTCAGGAAATGGAACTCGCGCTTGCTCAGCGTACCGAAGACGTGATGCTGGCCGCACACGCGGCGGCCATCGGGAGCGCGATGCCGTGACCGCCGCCGGATGAACTAAATCAACCCCGCCATTTTCGCGATCTGCACAAGCGCCGTCGAGTCCCGCGCCCCAAGGTGTTGCACCATGTTGCTGCGATCGTTGCCGACCGTGTTCACGCTGATGTCACGCCGATCGGCGATCTCCTTCGTCTCGAGTCCGGTCGAGATGTGCGCGAGAATTTCCTTCTCGCGCGCTGACAAACAGGTCGCGGTTGCCCGCATCCTTTGCCAACTCGCCAGAGTGCATGGACTGCACCAGGCTCCCGTTTGGACCGTAGCCGATGCGGATTCAGTAGTCGCGAAAGCCCAGCTTGAGCAGATGATGCATGTTCTGCACGTAGTTGAACGTGAACGTGAATTGCCGGTCGTCGCTGTAGTAAATCGGAATGCTTTTCGAAAACATCGGATCGGTCGGCCATCAGTACGCGTATAGGCAATGCCGCAATGAAACATCCCGATGTGATGCCGTTCCTCGAACGTGAGCGAACTCATGACGCGTAAAAACCACTTCGACGAATCCGTCGGGAACGCGGCATAGTCGGCGTCCAGCAGTGACAACAGCAGCCGCATCTTGTCGACCTGCGAAACCTCGGGCAGCGGTCCCCAGAAATCCCGATCCCCGACTTCCAGCACCGGGTTGTACGTGTTGTGGTCGAAGATGCCCAGCACGACGTCTGCGCTGTTCACGCCGCGCAGCAACAGCTCCGCCTCGCGCACGAAGCTCTCCATGTCGCGTATCGTGTCCTGCGGAAACAGCCGACGGGACAGCGCCGCCACCTGCGCGTAAATCTCATCGGCTTTTCGGAGATTGCCGAGTTCGATCTCGGAAGCAGACCGCGCCATAAAAACTCAGATGGGATAGCGAGTGTCACTATTTACGCCGGGCCGGATGGCGCCGACTCTGTAAGGGCGTCAGGGAGCGCTTGGACAAACATAGCGTTTCGTCCCGCCTTTCAAGCTACAGAAACCGCACCGAGGTGGACCGTGGCGCGGGGGGGCGGTGCAGGCGCGTGTCCTGCGGGATGCGCGCAGCTGGGCCGGGGGTCGCGGAAATCGCGCGGCCCGCGGCGATCGGGGGGGGCCTCCCGCCGAGCCGGTGCACCGCGTCGACGGAGGGACCGCGTGGGTGCGAAATGCCCTCCACGCTCTAACCTGACGCTGCTGTAGCCAGCGGCGTCAAGGCCGTCGATTTTCAGGCGACAATCGGCCTGGAGAACAAGGCTGCGCGGTTACGAGAATGCGGGATCGGTGGGCGCACTTACGGGGTTCCGCTTGCACGGTCGCGGCGACGGGGCATCAAATCAAGCGCTCGCGAAAACGTTGTTCAACGAGTTTGGTGTGTTCACACTTTATCGGACAGGGCTCGCGAATGGTGACTGCGTCCGTGTGACGCCCGCGTTGTACAACAGCCTTGCAGACGCCGACAAATTAGCCAACGCCATCAACACGATCGCGGCGTGTAACTGATGTCGGGGAACGTGTGGTCGTCGCAATTGTTGCACGCGCTACTTCACCCGTTTGCCCGACTTGATCACCAGCACTACGTTGCGCAGCAGCGACATATCCAACAACGGATTTCCGCGCACTGCGATGATGTCGGCATCTTTGCCGACGTCAATGGTGCCCACATGATCGAGCACGCCTAACGACAGTGCTGGCCAGTACGTGGCCGCGCGAATGGTTTCCATCGGGTCCATGCCGTAGGTGCGCACCCACGTCACCATCTCCTCAGCGGTCGCGTAACCGTGAAAATTGGCGGGGACGCCGGCGTCCGTGCCGATCAGCAATCGCACACCGCTTTCGCGTAGCTGTTTGAACTTCGGCGCCAATGTCGACCGGCGATTCGGTACAAATCGATAGTACGTGAGCGTATCCAGACGCACGAGCGATTGCTTGATATCGGCGGTGATGTCAGCGGGCAATCCCTCGTACCATTGCGGGTCGCGTGTGTACTCAGCGTGATCGCGACGCGTGCTGTAGTTGGTGAGTACATCAATGGTCGGCGTCCAGTACAGCGGCGGACGGTTGCCCTGCGCCGTACGCGCGTGCAACGCGGCTATGATGTCGGGGGGATACTCGGGCGATGTGGCGAGTCCGGTGTGCTCAAAGTCGTCGACACCGGCCGCGAGTCCGCGACGAATTTCTTCCGGCCGATGTGCGTGTGCAACAACCGACAATTTCCGTTTGTGTGCTTCTTCCACAATCGCGCGTACTTCATCCATCGTCATCTCATCCTGGTCGATGAGCTTGACAACACTCGCACCGCCATCCGCCAGCTTATTCACTTTGGCGCGGGCATCGGCGACACCGTTAATGCCCCAACGAAAACCTTCAGTGCCAGGATATGGCGTGTGCTGCAGAAACGGACCGGACGTATAAATCGTCGCGCCCTGCAACTCGCCGCGATCGATCTTTCGTTTCACGCGCATAATCGGCTCAAGCGGCCCACCTAAGTCGCGCACACTCGTGACTCCGTGCAGCAACGATTGACGCGCGGCAGCCGGGATCACGTCCTGTTCCAGACGCGCCGGATAGACGCTATCCCAATGCGCGTAGTTGCCGTGTCCAACCAGCATGAGATGCGCGTGTGATTCGAAGAGCCCCGGCAGCAGTGTCATGCCAACAGTACTGATCACCGTAGCACCGACGGGTACAGCAAGCGTGCCCGCACGACCGACGGCCGTGATATGACCGTTGGCAACGAGAACGACGCTGTTCGCGAG
>JAYUWD010000565.1:0-24490 GCA_043753735.1 Gemmatimonadaceae bacterium | reverse complement strand
AGCTTGCTCGACATGGCCGTAACCGCCGATCGTGTCGATCACGAATCCGCGCACGATGAACGGCAGTTTGCTGTTGTAGTTCGGTGGACAGCGGCGCTCGAGCAGTCGCTCGCTCGCGTGCGGGTGAGCGACGTGCGGATGCCGTTCGCGGCCGGGACGCGAGCGAGTGTGTCGGTAAGCGCGAGCACGACCGCAGCGCCAACGGTCACGCCCGCGTTGCCCGATCCCGTCGCGACGATCTCAGCGGTCGATGCAACCCGTACGCGGATTCGCTGGAACACGCAGGCGTACCCGATGGCGATGATACGCGATGCTGCCACCGGGGCGGTGATGGGGTTTGTGAGGAATTCGGGGGATGCTGTGACGACGAATGGTCGGACGGTAGAGGTGGTGTACTCGGATGGGGTGAGGAGCGTGGTCCGCCGATAGCGACTTTGAACGGCGAAGTGATGAGTGGCTTAGTCGTCCGTTGAGCTTTCTGCCCCTCTGACGTCGGGCTAGCTTTCAGTAATCGCGCGGCCTCCCGCTGCGCGCCTACTCCGCCCCTATTGGTCCTATGGCTGCCTACGACGTCATCATCCTTGGCGGCGGTCCCGCCGGTTACGTGTGCGCACTCCGCTGCGCGCAACTCGGTCTTTCCGCCGCCGTCATCGAGCGCGAAGCGCTCGGCGGAACATGCGTCCTTTGGGGTTGCATCCCCGCCAAGGCGCTGCTCGAAAGTGCTAGCCTCGCCACGAAGCTTTCGCATGCGAAAGAACACGGCATCGCGATCGATGGCATGACGCTCGACTTCGGCGTGGCGATGACGCGCTCACGCGCCATCAGCACGCAAAACTCCAAGGGCGTCGAGTTCCTGTTCAAGCGCGCCAAAGTCACGTGGATTCGCGGCGAAGGGTTGCTGGAAAAGGGCAAGAAAGTCACCGTCACCGCCGCTGACGGAAAAAAGGAGACGCACGAGGCCAAGAAGGCCGTCGTGATTTCCACCGGCTCGCGCGTGCGGGGACTTCCCCAAGCCGGTCTCGAACTTGATCGGAATATCGTGCTGTCAAGCGACGACGCCCTACTGCTCGAACACGCGCCCAAGACGATGGTGATCGTTGGTGCCGGCGCCGTGGGCTGCGAATTTGCCGACGTGTTCAACGCGTTCGGTACGCAGGTGACAATGGTTGAAGTCGCGCCGACCATTCTCCCCATCGAAGACGCCGACAGCTCTGCCGAACTCGCGAAGGCGTTCAAAAAGCGCAAGATCGCAATGCTGACCGGCGCAAAGATCACCAGCGCTAAGGTGACCAAGACCGGCGCGACTATCGTGGTGGAAGCCGGCGGTCAGACCAACACGCTCGAAGTCGAAAAGGTACTTGTTGCGGCCGGTCGCGCGCCCAACGTCGAAAAGATCGGACTCGAAGCGCTTGGCATTGCCAAAAGCGATCGCGGCTTCGTGAAAATCAACGAGAAGTTCGAAACGAATGTCGCGGGCTACTACGCCATCGGCGACGTCGCCGGCAACCAGATGCTGGCGCACAAGGGACAACGCGAGGGTCACGTGCTCGCCGACATTCTGAGCGGACAGCAGCCGCATGCCGTGAACTACGGCAACATTCCGAGCTGCACGTACTGTCATCCCGAGGTTGCATCCATCGGCTTGACGGAACAGCAGTGCAAGGATCAGAAGCTCGACTACAAGATCGGCAAATTCCCGTTCTCGGCGAATGGCCGTGCACGCACGTCAGGGGAGACCGACGGCTTCGTGAAAATCATTCGCGATGCCAAGTACGGCGAAATTCTTGGCGCGCACATCGTCGGCGCACATGCGACAGAGATCATTCACGAAATCGTAGTGGCGCGCGAGAACGAGTTCACCGTAGAAGAGATCGATCTTGCGGTGCATGCGCATCCGACGCTGTCGGAGGCAATCGCCGAGGCGGTGCTGGATAGCATGGGGAAGATGCTGCACGCGTAACTGGATACTTCGCAGTTCAAAGCCATGACACCCAACCCCGAAGCACCGCTCGACGGTCGCATTCTCTACGTCGTCGACCTTGGCCTCGCCGACTACGACTTCGTCTGGGCTCTGCAAAAGCGTGCCGCGGCCGCGCGCATCACCGGCGCGCTTCCGCATGATCTCCTCATTCTCTGCGAGCACGCGCCGATCGTCACACTGGGCCGCAGCACCAAGGCCGGGAATCTGTTGTCCACCCCCGAGTACTTGGGCGCACTCGGTATCCAGCTGCGGGATGTCGAACGCGGTGGCGATGTCACGGTGCATGAAGCAGGGCAGCTCGTCGCGTACCCCATCATCGATCTCAAACGTCACACAAAAGACCTGCATTGGTATCTGCGGCAGGTCGAAGCGTCAATCATGCATGCGCTCGCGTCGCTTGGGCTCGAATCAGGGCGCCAGGCGGGATTCACTGGCGTCTGGCGTGATGGTCGCAAGCTCGCGTCGATCGGCGTGCACGCCCGCGACTGGGTGACGTGGCACGGGGTTGCGCTGAATGTGCAGAACGATCTGTCGACGTTTGCCCACATCGTTCCGTGTGGAATCAGTCAGGTGACGATGACCACGGTGGCTGCCGAGTGCGCAGCAGTGAATTTGCCCGTGCCTGACATGCCCGGTGTTCGTCGCGCGGTCGTTCTCGGGTTTGCGGATGTGTTCGCGTTGCGAGCCGAGCGAGTGCCACATCTCGGCGAGTTTTCATGGGCGTCAGCAACGTCAGAGCTCGGGGCGGCCCTGCCCGATCGCGTCGAAGCGTAGAGGGAAATTTGCAACTTGTCAGAACGCAGAACCCCCGACCGCAGACGCTTGCGGTCGGGGGTTCTGTATTGCGGAAGCGCGCCGCACTCTGAGTGCTACGCGACCCGCCTTATTCCTGCCCGCCAGAATGCGTTAGGGGACAGTAACCGTGAAGACGAGCTGCACCGTAGCGTTGCTGACGAGATACGCGGTCATCGTGTGACTAATCCCGCCGCCTGCGGGGAGGGTCCAGCTTCCCACTTGCGCCACGCCATTGCCATTGGTCACCTGCGCGGCCCCCGTGACGGTTCCGGCGCTTCCTACGAATGTCACTGCAACACCCACGATCGGGTTGCCGACCACATCAACCACTCGAACCGCGGGAAGCGTCGTGACCGCCGAAAGCGCCGTCCCCGCTTGCAGCAGCACCGAGCCTGGGGCGACCTGCATTGCCGACGCCGCGCCGCCTGAGGTTCGCGCGACGAACGTCGGCTCGGCGCCGAGCTGATTGAGCCCGGCGACGAACGCGCGAATGCGCAATGTCGCGCTTCCGACATTGCCGACATTCCACGACGTAAGCGTGGCGATGCCATCGATTCCCGTGGTCTGCACGGCCCCGGTCAGGATGGAGCTGGAGCCCGCCTCGGGGATGAAGGTCACAACAGCGCCACCAACTCGATTTCCACCTCCATCGCGCACGATGACCGACGGAAGTGGTGTAGCCAGAGAAGCTACGGGAAACGTTCCGAGATCCAGAACGCTCAGCGCCGAAACTGTGGCCGGCGTGACCGCGATGCCGGTTGCAGCAATTATCACGTCGGGTAGACCGGTAACTCGCGCGATGAGCGTCTGCGTCCCTACCACCGGGCCAAGCGTCCAGCTGGAAAGCGTCGCGATTCCACCAGCGTTGGTGAGAGGCGTCGAACCTGAGAGGGCACCGCCACCTGAGCCGACCAGGAACGTCACCCTGATTCCGCTGGCTGCGTTTCCGCGATTGTCACGCACGATCACGGAGATCGGCGACGCGAGCGTGCTTCCGATAATCGCGCTCTGTCCACCTCCGGTGGAAAGCTGCAACGAGGCTGGAGGCGCTGCCGTCGCTGTGGCAGTGAATACGATCGGGTTGTTCGCGATGACGGTCCCTCCGGCATTCACGGTCGCCCGCAACGCGTTGGCCCCGACGACGTCTCCGAGCGTCCAACCCCCGACTTCCGCGATGCCGTTCGCGTTTGTGACCGGGCGTCGGCCGACCGCCACGCCACCGCCATCGGTGACCTCAAAGACGACTTCCAGTCCAGGAACCGGGTTACCAAAACCATCCGTGACGCGCACCGAAG
This sequence comes from Gemmatimonadaceae bacterium, assembly GCA_043753735.1. Taxonomy (GTDB): domain Bacteria; phylum Gemmatimonadota; class Gemmatimonadetes; order Gemmatimonadales; family Gemmatimonadaceae; genus Gemmatimonas. The sequence goes on along the minus strand of JAYUWD010000565.1, from coordinate 20,419 downwards.
GCTCGGTGGTGACCGCGCGGCCGACGATCGCCGACTGACCATTGCCCGCGTTGGCTACGACGGAAGCCGCCGTGGACGGCCTGGCTGTCGCAGAGAAGATCACCGGCGTCAGTGCGCCCGAGGTGGCGGTCAGCGTGTACGACTGCACGGTAGTGCCGAGCGTCCAGGAGTCAGCCGCCGCGACCCCATTGGCGTCCGTCAGCTTGATCGCGCCAGTCGTTTGCGAGCCCGCTGAGCCCTGAAAGGTGACCTGGGCACCGGCGACTGCATTTCCTCCCGCATCGACCACGCGTACGGAAGGCGGCGCAGAGACCGCGAGACCGACCGTTCCCGTTTGTGAGGTTGTTGACAGGGGCGACATGGAGGACGACGTGCCAGCAACTCCGGTCGCTGCGAACACCAGCGGGTTGCCGCCAACACCGTTCACCAGCGCCAGCGCCGTTAGACGATTCTGTCCAGCCGCCCCGCCCAGTCTCCACCCTGAAACCGTGGCGATACCGGCGTTGTTGGTGGTGGCGCCTGAGGCGTTGACTGAGCCACCGCCAGACGTGACCGTGAAGAAGACCGAGATGTTTGGGACGGGGTTGCCAAATCGATCCCGGATGATGACTGCCGGCGAAGCTGCCAGGGTCGATCCCGCTGGTGCGATCTGGTTGTCGCCGGCCGACACGGCAACCGTGGCGGGTGCAGCGGGAACCGCATTCACAAGAAACGTGATCGGACTCGCGACGCCGGAAACCTGGGCCTGAGCTCGCTGCAGGCCCGTTGCAGATCCGATGGTCCAGGCGGCGGTCGCTTCGCCGTTGGCCGCAGTGATCGCCGATGTCGGTGCAATCGTTCCGCCGCCATCGACCACGTTGAACGTGACCGTCTGGCCGGCCATCACTTTCGCACTTGCGTCGACAACGAGGACGCGGAGCGTCTGCACTTCGCCAACGAGGCTGATGTAGGTGGATGAACCGACAACGGAGATAGAGGCGGGGGTGGGCGGCGCGGTCACGTCGCTGTTGCATGCCGCAAGGGCGGCAAGCAGACCAAGACTTGCGCGTGTCAAATTCGATACGACGCGGATTCGTTGCATGCGAAACTCCAAGTTCAATGATGATTTTCGAGCCACGGTCAGCACGGTGGTCGTTTCAAATACCGGCATTCGCTTTCACGGTTAGGCGCCCGTCGCCTCACGATACCCCGCGAAATGATATGTCGTCACGGCACGCGCAGAAAGTGCGGTCGTCCCAAGCGTTCGAAGCAGACGGTCACGAAAATGGCCCCGGAAGCTTTCGCGGTCGGGGCCACAGTCGGTGCACCTTCATTCATCCACTTCTACATTTTTTTCGCTAGTGAGTCGGCACCGGGAGAGCGAGCTGGCGCACCAGGCCTAGGTGCGGGCGTGGCCGGTGGAGGAATCACTTTTCCCATTAGCGGTGTCGGAAGACCGTAGGTGGTCATTGCCTCGACGTAAAACTTCCATCCGGTGCCCAGCACCTTGTCGTCAGCAAGAACGATTGGCGTCTCGATCTTCTGCTCCACCGGATCGCCTACGCTGCCAGGTTGCTCACGGAAATAGATCACTTCAAAGTTCTTGCCGTTGTTGAAGTAGCGCATGTAACGGAAACCGCTTTTCAGTCGCGCACTGTCGGCGCCAACCGCGGTGAGCGGTCCAGTTCCGAGCTTTGACATGACATCGGCGCGAGACGAACCGATTTTGATATCATCCAGCTTTGAACTGCCGACTTCGCCGGTCCCGCAGGCAGCGGCGGTGGCTAGCGCGAGGAGTGCGACAGTACGGACAACGTATCGATGCATAAAAGTCAGGATTAGGTGAATGTGCACTGCTTGGGGGAACCAGCCCCGTGGCGGTGAGCGGGTGGAATTTAACGGTACCCCAAAGACCCTCAAACAACGACGGCCACGTTCGCGAGAACATGGCCGTCGTTGTTTGCGCATGAAATTCGGGGCGAAAAGACAACGACCCCGCTCCGAAGAGCGGGGCCGCTGTTTTGATCAACTGCCCCGGAGATTACGGAGTGCGCGTGATCGTCGCGTTGCTGCTGATCGTGTTGCTCTGGAAGCCGGCGACAGACCCCGTGACCGTATAGGTCACAGTTACCGCCACAGTGCCCGTCGTAACGGTTCCGTTCGGCGTCAGCGTGCAGACGTTGCCCGCGAGCGACGCCGTCACAAAGGAGCTGTTCGACGCGCAGGTGTACGCGAGGTTCGCACCGTTCACGTTGCCCGAGACTCCCAACGTGACCCCTACCGGCGGACCAGCGTTGGTGATGGTCAGCGGACCAGGACCAGTGATAGCCGCTCCAGCCGGCAAGGCGTTGGCCAAGCCGAAGGTGGCGGAGATGGACGAGAGACCGTTGCCATTGCCGTCCAAGCCAAGTGCGCGGATCACATCGCCGTTCGACAACGCTGCCGTGGTCACACCAGCACCCTGCGCCTGACCGGCGAAGGCGAAGGTGTAGCGCCAGAAGCGATTGCCGCCCTGATCAAGCTGGCCAGCGAGAATCGCCTGACCGAGGTATTCCCACTCAGCGCCAGCCTGACGGATCACGGCAACAGACGTGAACGGCGGGTTGGTGATGGAGGTGCTAGTCTGGGCGCGGAACTCGACCGTGGCGCCAGCCGCCAGGTTGAAGCCCTGCCACAGCTGGATACCAGCGCCAGTTGCAGTCCAATCCTTGGTGCTGCCGACAGTGGCCGGCGTCGGAATCTGTCCACCGAAGATGGTCGAGGTGAGCGGGGCCGAAGCGCCGCCTCCCGTCCAGGCACGGCTACCCGTCGCGCGGATGTCATAGAGCACAGCCGTCACACCGTTCGGACGCGGTTCGAAGGTCGGGTTACCAAAGAACCCGAACGTCAGGGCCGCCGTGAGCGGTGCACCACCTGCATCAACCGTCACGATATTCTGAATGAACGCGACCGGCAGGCTAAGCGGTGTAGAGCCCAACAACGTACCGGCGCCGATCGGCGTGGCCAGCTTGTTGTCCGTGATCGCGGCAAACGGGTTGTGCCACAAGCCGAGGTTCGCAGCCGTCGAGAAATTCGGAACGCGACGGAAGCGGAGGCTTGTCGGGCCGCCAGCGGGACCAACGCCGCTTGCAAGGCCGAGCTGCGTGAAGTTCAGCGCCAAGTCGCCGGAGATCACTTCCAGATCATCCGTGCCGGTGACGTTGAATGCAGCCGCAAGACCACCAGTGAGAACTGGCGGAACCGTGAGGCCGGTGACCTGCGGATTGGCGTTGTCGATCGCGACCGAGCGAGTCGGAAGGACGGACGGGTTGCCGGCACGGTCAAACAGTGTTCCGCTGAACGTGTAGTAACCAGCTTGTCCGGCGGACACCGTAACACCAGTGGGTGCACGGTTAAACGACGGGTCGCCAAAGATGTTGACATAGAACTCGCGCTGTGACGCATCGGCGGGATTCGTCGCGGCGTTCATGGCGGAGTTGATCGCGTTGCCCGTCACGCCGTTGGCCCCGATGAGGCTCGTGACCACTGCGTCGTTAAGCACCGACGGCAGCGACGGAGCGCTGCGCCGCACGATCTGGAACACACCACCGCGAACCAAGCCACCCTGCGTCGGGCAGTTGGCCACGGAGCAGGTGAAGAAGCCCGAGCGCGAATCGGTGAAGCGGACGCCGAACTGCGCGTTCGCGTTGTTGAGACCACCAACCGTCTGGAGCGCGGAGAAGATCGAATCCACATCCGTGCGGACGAACGTTCCGCTCGTTCCGTTGCCGCCGATTGCCACGACGACCGGAGGCGTGAGGTCAACACCAAACTGAGCCGGGTTGACTGCGATCGTGTTGACGCCAGGGGTCGACGGGAAGACGGTGCCACCGGCGGTCGTAAAGCCAAACGGCTGCGAGACGACGCGATTGCCCAGCTTGTCCGTTTCGATGGCCTGTACGTAGAACGCACCGTTGGTGAAGTCAACCGCCGACTCACCGAGAGCGATGGAACCGATCGTCGACACGATGCCGCCGGTCGCAGCTGCCGGAGCGCAAACCGTTGCGGCCGAGGCGTTGCCAACAGTCGGGACAGGTGAGGGCGTCGTGCAGATGTTGAACTGCGTGTTACGAGACGCTGCCGTGGGGCCGAACTCAGCGCCGAACAGACCGACGCCAACGTCGCCGTTGGTGCGGTAGCGCTGCGTTGCCGTTAACCCCACCGCAGTGCGAAGATCGCGACCTGCGAGGAAGTACGTGCCGTTCACCCACGCGGAGTCAACGCTCGAACCAGCACCACCGACAACGTCGAAATTGGTGATGATCGGTGCGACGTAATCACCCGGGACGTAGATCGTGGTCGGGCGGTACGCGAGCGAGATACGGTAACGCTGCGCAAACGCTGCAACGTTGGCCGCGGTGATCTGCGAGAAGATGGACGTGGCTGCGGCGGGAGCCGAAGCCGACAACAGCGCATGCGTAGCCGTGGGGCCAGCTGCGTTGTTGTTGTCGATTGAGGCGACCACCGCCGGTGCGTAACCGGAGAGGGCCGTAACATTGCCGGCGCAGTTGAAGTTCAACGAACCCTGCGTAACGCTGCGCACGCTCGTGCCGTACGTGGCGCCATACGGCCGGATGCTGTCGACGATGCCTGCGCCGCAGGTGATGCCAGCGAAGTCAAGCGTCGCGGATGCGATCGTGCGGTTGGGCGTGTAGATGACCGGGATTACAACGAAGGAACCGGCGCCAGACCTTGCGCCCGGAACCAGCGGATCTGGAATATCCGGACCACCGTACCAGGTGTTGCCGCCCACATCGTTGGCGCGATTGAGCGGCTGCGTCCACTGCGCCGTCCAGCCGTCCGGATTGTTGAAGTTGATCTGCGACAGGTTGTTCGACGCAGTCTGCGCCGTGGCGCCTGAAACAGTCGTCGTGGCGACGATGGTCTTCAGGCCGTTCTTGAACAGCGTGTTCGCGTCCTCGCCTGTGACAAAATTCGGCGTCGTGAATTCGGCCGAGTTGATGTACAGCTGAACGAAGCCCGCCTGTCCACCGGCGGTACCAAACGTCTGCTGCGCGGCCGGAGCCTGACCAACGGCCGGGCACGTTGCCTGGTTTGCATCACAAACGAAGGCCTGAACCGAGCGGACATTCTGTCCATTCGGCTGGAGCGACATGTTCACTTCAAACTGGCCGATGACGTTGGTGATATCGATCGTCGCACCGTTGTCGGTGAGGCTATTGATGATGACCTGAGCGCCATTCGAAACGGTGACCGGGATCAAAGCCGTAACTGACGAGGCGGCAAAAGCGCCCGTTGCCACAGACTGAGCCGTGACGGTGATGACGGCAGAGCCAGGAGCCACGCCCGTGACCAGACCCGTCGCACTAACACTGGCAATGGACGGTGCGGTCGAGCTGTAGGTAATGGTCGGAGTGACACCGGTTTGGCTCGTCGCCGAGGCGACCAGCTGGCTGGTCTGTCCCAACGCAAGCGCCAAAGAGCTGGGCTGGACGTTGAGTGCCGAAATTCCCGGAACGAGTGCCGACACAGTAATGGTCACGGCCTGGCTGATCGTTGCGTTGGAGAAGCCCGTGCCGGAACCCGTTGCCGTGACCACGATGGTCGCGACGCCGGGAGCAACTGCAGAAACGACACCTGCCGCCGAAACCGTGGCGATGGCGGTTGAGCTCGTGGTGTACGTGTATGCGACCGTGCGGCCAGCAGGCTGCACCGTGCCAACGAGCGTCACAGACTGCCCAACGGCCAACTGCGCCGCGGACGGCGAAACGGCCAACGTCGTGATGGCAGGCGAAATCGCGGCAACCTGAACCACGGCAGCGGCGGCGTTACCGGTCGACGCGACGGCGGTGATTGACGCATTACCCGGGGCAACAGCGGTCACGGCGCAAGCACTGCCCGCGACGGCGGCCGTAGCGACGGCGGTACTGCTCGACGTGCAGCTCGCCAGAGTCGGCGGCGTGGTGATGCTACCACCGATGATCTGGACGGCGAAATTCAACCTTTCGCCGACGTTCATGTTCGCACTCGGCGGCGTGATCGTGATCAATACTTGGGCCGGCGGTGCGACGGGCACAGTGACGTTGTCACCGCAAGCACCCAGCGCAACCAACGCGCTGAGACTAGCGGCAACGAGCGCCTTCTTCCGAGAAAAGAGTTGCATTCATCCCCCTCTTACGAGGTCGTGGAGGTAGCATCTGCCGACAGTGGGTTGCTGCCAACAAAAAGACCGCATGAAAAAGAACGCATCACAGTGATGTATTCTCGAATCAATTTCCTGCATCGGGCTGGACACGTTCCGGGGAGCGGCCGGTTTGCGTCCACGCCAATGCGAAGAGACTGATACCCTATCTATCCGGCACGACAGTGCCCACGCTCGTGGACATACCAGTGACCAGATAGCAAGACGCAAAGCTATGGGCCTCCTGTCACTCGGTCAAGCCATGACAGCGACCACCTTTCAAATCGCGCATCACATTCCTGTAACTCACGTCACCCAAGGGTGGTGTTATCCACAACTTAGCCCCACCAAGCGACCGGTCGGCGCCCTGCCAACCTCGAGTGGGACGGTCGTCTGCCCTCCTTCGTCACAGCGCCAGCACAAGACTCACCGTTCGGACCTCAGCTTTGCCGATAGCCCCGCATCACTCTACAGTGAATGGTCGCCTATCTTGTATCACGATGGTAGACACCCCCCGCCTCCACATCCCTACCCACCTTGAAGTCGCCGCGTCACCAGGTGACGCACTGGGTCCGGCGCTCAATGCCGCACAGGCGGATGCCGCGAGCCATGGCGATTCGCCGCTTCTTATAGTAGCGGGTGCCGGATCGGGGAAAACCCGCACGCTGATTCATCGGGTCGCGCATCTGATCGCCCGAGGGGTGCCGGCCAGTCGGATCCTGCTGCTGACGTTTACCCGTCGCGCTTCTCAGGAGATGCTCGATCGGTGCCAGCGACTGGTCGGGTCTGCCTCCCAGCAGGTGCAAGGGGGCACGTTTCATGGCATCGCCCATCGGCTGCTCCGTCGCTATGGCCCCGCTGCTGGGTTGGCCGCCGATTTCACCATCCTTGATCAGGGAGACGCCGGCGACCTCATGAGCATTGCCCGCGCCGGCCTGGGCTACGGCGAGGCAAAAGGAGGGGCGCCGCGATTTCCGCGGGCCGAAACAGCGTTGGCGGTCTATTCCCGTCACATCAATACCGACCGTCCGGTTGCCGACATTTTGGCGGATCAGTGGCCGCACTTTTTATCGTGGGCGGGAGACCTGGATCGGCTGTTTGGTGATTACGTGCGCCGCAAGAGTGAACGGAATCTCCTCGACTACGACGATTTGCTGTTGTCGTGGGCGCTGCTGCTGGAACACGATCCGGTGATCGCGGCGGAGATTCGTGGGTTGTACGACCACGTGCTGGTCGACGAGTATCAGGATACGAATCCGTTGCAGTCGCGTATTCTGCGCGCGTTATGCACCCACGGACGCATCACGGTTGTGGGCGACGATGCGCAAAGCATCTACTCGTTTCGCGGCGCGACGATTCGCAACATCCTCGACTTCCCGACGCAATTTCCGGGGACGCGGATCGTGACGCTGGAGCGCAACTATCGCTCGGTCGAGCCGATTCTCGAGACGACCAATGCGCTCATTTCGCGCAGTCTCGAGCGATACTCGAAGCAACTGTGGACCGAGCGCACAGGGGGCGAGCCGCCTTGGCTGGTGACAGTGCGCGATGAACACGAGCAAACGAAGTTTGTCGTCGACCGCCTGTTGCAGTTGCATGAGGAGGGGATTCCGCTGCGCGAGATCGCCGTGCTCTTTCGCGCCGGGTATCTCTCCGCCGATCTCGAGATCGAGCTCGCCAACCGACGCATCCCATACGAAAAGTGGGGCGGTCTCAAGTTTCTCGAGGCTGCGCACATCAAGGACATCCTCGCCTTCCTTCGCGTCCTCGAGAACCCACGCGATGAAGTGAGCTGGTATCGATTGCTGCGGTTGCTGCCCGGCGTTGGCGATGCCACCGCAAAGGCGGCCGTGGACCAGCTCGCGCTACATGGATGGGAGCCGATGGCGATTGGTGCCGTGCGTGCGCCGTCGCGCGCGCGACCGGGGTTGCACGCGCTTTCGGCACTGCTCGATGGCATGCGTCGGGTGAACACCCACGCCCCGGCGGAGGCGATTCGATTGGTGCGACAACTGTACGATCCGATTCTCAAGGCAACATACGACGACGCGCCGCCGCGCCTCGCCGATCTCGATCAACTGGAAGTGATTGCTGCCGGCTATCCGGATCGTGCGACCTTTCTGTCGGCACTCGCGCTCGAGCCGCCATCAAATACGCAGGATCTCGCCGTCGGCAGCAACGAAGACGACAACGATGCGCTCATCCTTTCCACGGCACACTCGGCCAAGGGCAAAGAGTTCGACGTGGTGTTTGTGATTTGGGCCGCTGACGGGATTTTCCCGATGGCGCGCACAGCGGGCGACGAAGCACAGATCGACGAAGAGCGTCGCCTGCTGTACGTCGCGATGACGCGTGCGCGCGATCAGTTGTACGTCACGTACCCGCTCCACAGCTACCCGACGCGCACCGGGGCGGACTTTGCGTACGGGCAACTGTCCCGGTTTCTGGATCCGGGGGTACGAGCGACAATGCAACGCGTCACGCTCGCACCGGAGCCACTGCAAGCGCTGCCAGCGCCGCGCATCGAGTCGACGGTGGATTTGCGGGCGTTGTTGCGTGGCAAGTTCGGAGCATAGCTGCAGTCGCAGCCACGAATACTCATTCTCGTCGTTTTTTGCGGTTCAACTTTCCGTCGCATCTCCATGACATCCGCGCGCGTTGGTACAAATAGATTCGCGATATTCGCGACGTTGGTGGCCGCAGTCTCCGTCATGGCTGCTGCTTCCGGTATGGAGGCGCAACGTTTGCCGAGCAAGAAGGCGCCGGGAAGAGCGGCTGCCACCAAAGATTCGTTCGCGCTCACGGCGGCGCTGCCGATCGATCCAGCGGTACGCATCGGGACGTTGCCGAATGGATTGCGCTACTACGTGCGCCGCAACCAGAAGCCGGAGCAGCGCGCCGAGTTGCGTCTGGTCGTGAATGCCGGCTCGATCCTCGAGGATGATGATCAGCAGGGTCTCGCGCACTTCATCGAGCACATGGCGTTCAATGGAACCAAAAGCTTCGCGAAGAACGATATCGTCAAGTATCTGGAAACGATCGGCGTGAGATTTGGCGCCGACCTCAACGCGCAAACAGGATTTGACGAAACGATCTACATCCTGCCGGTGCCGACCGACAGCGCCGGCATTCTGCAGAAGAGCTTTCGTTTTCTCGGCGATGTCGCCTCCGGTGTGCTGTTCGATTCGACCGAGGTGGTCGCCGAACGCGGCGTCGTGCTGTCGGAGTGGAGAACCGGGCTTGGCGCAGGCGAACGCATACGGGCCAAACAGTTTCCCGTGATCTTTCGCGGTTCGCGCTATGCCGATCGTCTCCCCATCGGGAAGCCGGAAATTCTCGAGAAGGCGAACCCTGCCCCGCTCAAGCGCTTCTGGCGTGACTGGTATCGCCCTGACCTGATGGCCGTGATTGCGGTTGGGGATGCAAACCCCGATACGCTGCAAGCGCTGATCAAGCGGACTTTTGGCAATATTCCCAAGCGCACGACTGAACGCCCGCGTCTCAATGCAACGGTTCCCAGCCACGATTCGACGCTGGTGACGATCGCCACCGATCAGGAAGTCACGACATCTGCCGTTGGTGTGTTGTGGAAGCTGCCGCCAACGGGCACGAAAGTCGTCGGCGATCTGCGTCGAAAGATGATGGAAGCGCTGTACAACAACATGCTCGACCAGCGCTTCGCCGAGCTGTCGCGGAAGCCGGACGCGGCGTTCACCAGCGCGGGTGGCGGCGGTGGGAATTTCGTGCGCGGCGCGGACTACTACTCGCTCGACGCTGAAGCCAAGGAAGGAAGATTGCTCGACGCATTGCAGCTTTTGCTGACCGAGTCCGAGCGGGTGCAGCGGCATGGATTTCTGCCTGCTGAACTCGATCGGGCCCGCACCAGCATGCTGCGCGGATATGAACGCGCCTATACGGAGCGGGACAAGACGCCTTCCGGGTCATTCGTGAGTGAGTATATCGATCACTATTTGTCGGGCGATGGAATTCCGGGCATCGCGTACGAGTACGAAGCGGCGAAGCGGCTGCTGCCGAAGATCACCCTTGCCGCAGTGAATGCACTGGGCAACGAGCGATCCGGGGCGTCGAACCGTGTCGTGACCGTAACGATGCCGGAGAAGGCGGGGCTCACACCGCCCACAGAGGCACAGGTACGGAGTGTGTTTCGCACCGTTGCCGCGTCAAGCATTGCCGCATGGACCGAAACCGTCGCCGCGGGCGCGCTGGTTGCAACGGTGCCAGCGGCGGGGAGCGTGGTGGGCGAAAAGAAATACGACGCGATCGGTATGACCGAGTGGACGTTGTCGAACGGCATCAAGGTTTATGTGAAGCCGACGGACTTCAACGCGGATCAGATCGCGATGACGGCGTGGAGTCCGGGTGGTGTGAGTCTGGCGCCGGACAGCGCGGTATTCAAAACGGCGCTCACTGCGGGCGTGCTGGCCAATGGCGGGGCGGGCGATTTCTCGCTCACCGATTTGAACAAGAAGTTGACGGGAAAGGTCGCGAGCGTGTCGCCAAACATCAGCGATCTGAGTGAAGGGCTGACCGGTCGCGCATCGCCTCGTGATCTCGAGACACTGCTGCAACTGGTGTGGCTGCGCATGACGGCGCCGCGGGCTGACAGTGCGGCGTTTCAGGCCTTGCTGCAAAATTTCGAGAACCAGCTGCGCAACAAGGATGCAGATCCGGCTTCGGTGTTTCAGGACACGGTGCAGATGACGCTGGCCAACGGCAGCCCGCGTGCGCGTCCACTTACGGTTGCAAGATTGAAGGAGCTGGATCTAGCGCAGATGCTGGCGATCTATCGCGATCGCTTCGGTGATGCGGGCGACTTTTCGTTTCTGTTTGTCGGAAATGTCGATGCGGCAGTGCTCAAGCCGCTCGTTGAGCAGTGGCTTGCACCGTTGCCGACTACTGGTCGCAAGGAGGCGTGGCGCGATGTCGGTCCGAAACAGTTTACGGGGCACATCGAAAAAACGGTGCGCAAGGGGCTCGCACCGCAGAGTCAGACCGTGATGATGCTGTCGGGCGCCAGTCAGTGGAATCGAGAGCAGGCGTATCTGATTTCGTCGGTGAGCGAGCTGCTCGAAATGCGGTTGCTTGACCGGCTGCGGGAAGCGCTTGGCGCGACGTATTCGGTGAGCGTGAACGCCGGCCTTTCGCGGCGGCCACGTCAGGAATGGCAGGTGGTGATCGACTTTGGATCGGCGCCAGAGAAGGCCGACACGCTGTACCAGGCCGTACTGCAGGAGCTCGATTCGTTGCGGCGTGTGGCGCCAAGTGCGGCCGAAGTGGAGCGCGTGCGTGAGCAACAACGGCGCAGTCTCGAAGTGTCGCGCAAACAGAACAGCTGGTGGGCGGTGACTCTGCGCGATCGTCTCGAGAATGGCGACGATCCCACGACCGTATTCAGCAATGAAACGCTGATCAGTGGTTTGACGCCGGCGAAGCTTCTGGCGGCCGCGAAAGTGTATCTGAGCGAAACGAATCGTGCGCGCTTCGTACTACTTCCGGAAGCGAAGCAACCGTAGCCCTACGTTGCGGCCGCCGCGTCGGGCTTCTCCGACGTGAGTGGCTGACCTGCTTCGTCGGAAATGAGCACCCACACCGTGCGTGTGCGTTTGGAGTACAGCAGTCGCACGGTGACATCGCGTGGGTGTTGCTTGAATGCAAAATGGAAGCGGAAGGAGGTGTCGAGGGATTCGTGAATCACACCTTCTTTGAATCTGCCGTAAAATTCCTGAACCCTCGTACACGGCGCAATTTCCGTGAAGAACTGCTTCCCGATCGCGTCCTCCTTGCGCAGCGATGCAAGTTTGGACTCAACGGCGTTGTAGTTGAGAATGCGCCCCGCCGGATCGAGCTGAATCATTCCATAGGGCAGCCGATCGAGTTCGTCGGGGGCCATGCGATCTGCCGCTTCAAGCACATCGTTGACGGTGTGCGTGTGACGCAACTGCGGTGTGATCGGATCGGACATGAAAGGAGCGTTGTGTGGTGACAATGTTGACCGATCTCGGGAGGTAGCAGACAGTGCAACGTTTCAGTGAGGGCGACAGGTTCCGACGCCTGGTCGACGGCGGCGGTCAGCAGCGACATTTGAAATAAAACCGTTTATCGCGTGACGCGGTCGAATTGGAATCGGGCGGCGAGATTGTTGGCACCATCACGTCTCATTAGTGAGACCGCCGCCGAACCGTTACGCGCTTTCGAGTGTGAAAACGGTGATTTCTGGACGCACATTGAAGCGAACCGGAATTGAATGCCCGATGCCGCGATTGATGTACATGCGTCGTCCGTGTCCCACCTCGTACTCGCCAGCCGAGTAGCGCTTGTTGCGAACAGGCAAAATTGGGGGCGTGAGAAACGGCGCCTTGCACTGCCCACCGTGCGTGTGGCCAGAGAGAATCCAGCCGTCGTAGTCACCCCACCCGGGCAGATCGACAGTGTCGGGGTTGTGCGAGAGGACCAGCGTCGGGAGCGCGGGATCTGCGCCGGCAAATGCCCGCTGCACGTCGAACTGATGCGCCCACAGCTCGCCCATGCCGACGATCTGCAAACCAGCCACGACCGCGGAGCTGTTGCAAAGCATCTGCGTCCCCGCTGCGGTGAGCATTGACGAGAGTCGCGCTGCAACCGGCAGCTCCGACCAGAACGCGCCGTAGTCATGATTGCCCATGACGCCAACAGTGCCCAGTCGGCCGCGGGGCATCTCACCGTAGACCCGCTCGGCCTGCTGAAAAATTCCGTCATGCGGCGTGATGAAATCGCCCGTGTAGGCGACAATATCAGGCCGGACGTCGCGCACGTGCGCAAACGCTTCAGCGACGAACGCGTCAGGCACCACGGCACCGACGTGCAGATCGGAGAGCTGCACGAGTGTCTTTCCCTGCAGCGTGGACGGAAGATTGCGCACGGGTATTTTGCGGTGTACCACATCGAGCCAGTACGGCTCGCGGAAGCGCGTGTAAAGCCCGGTTGCAGAAACTCCGGCGACGGCGCTTGCGGCGGTGAACAGAAACTGACGACGATTCAGCATGGCAGATGAAGGTAAAGAACGGGCAAGTCTCCCTACCCTCGAGGATTTAAAGATGACGCATCAAGACGCCGAGTCGATCATCGCGATTGCTGTATTGGCAGCGATGTCCGACGGCTCTCAAGACGCAAACGAAATCGTATCGATTAGGGAAGCAGCGGTGAGGCTTGGCGTGAAGCGTTCGGAGGGAGAGCTCGACGTGGGACAGTTGAGCGCGGCCCAGCTTTCGTCACAACTCGGCACCGATGAAGCTCGGCACACGGCGTACGATGTTGCGGTTGCTGTGTGCAACGCGAGCGGACCGGCGAACCCCCTCGAAGTCGATTTCCTTCGCTCGCTGGCCACGTTGCTCAATATCGACGCTTCAGCATCCGATTTGGCGGTTTCCAGTGCGCTGCAGCACACAGCGGCCGTGGGTGCAAACCCGATGAGAGCGCCCGCGTCGTCAACGCCATCGGCTGACGCCCTAGACAAGCATGTTCTGGACCAGGCGATCCTCACCGCTGCGCTGGAACTGTTGCCGGATGGGCTGGCTAACCTGGGAATTCTGCCACTGCAGCTTCGATTGGTACGGCACATCGGCCAGCAGTACGGGCAGCAGATGGACGCCAATCAGGTGAAGGATCTTGTAGCCACGTTCGGCTTGGGCGCAGCCGCGCAGATCATGGAGAGCGTAGTGCGGAAGGCATTTGGCGGAATCGCGGGCGGCCTGTTGGGCGGGCTTTTGGGGGGCACGGTAGGGGTGGCGGCCGGCGGCGCAGTCACCTTTGCGAGCACGTACGCGCTCGGCCACGCCGCACAGCAGTACTACGCGCAGGGGCGCTCGCTGTCGAGCGCGGACATGAAAGCGTTGTTTTCGCGGTTTCAGGGCGAGGCAGCCACGATTTATCCGCGGGTGCAGGAGCGGATTGGGGAAATGGCGAGGGCGGGGAGTCTGGGGCAGTTGTTGAGATAGGGGGCTGGGCGCTGGGGGCTGGGGACTGGCGACAGGGGATAGGGGCGGAACTCGCAACTCGAACGCACCACTTCAATGTTCAGTTTTGCCGTCCAGCGCGTGGCCCCACCGGCGCGTATCCTTGCGTTGGCCGCCGGCTCCACCTCGCCTGGCCTGTTCCAGCACAACCCCACCTCCGAGTCCCGCATGCATACCCTGCTCCATTCCCTGCGCTGGCCCGCGCTGCTCACTGCCGCAGTGATTCTTGCGCCGCAGCTCTCAGCGCAAAACTCGGGTGGTGGCGCGAGCGCTGCGGCCTCGAGCGGTTGGGACCCGCAGGCAATTTTGAAGGCGGAGACGTGGGTGAAGCCGCCGTCGAGCGTTACAGACATCATCATGACGCCGCGTGTGGACATCTCGTTCACGTCCCCGAATGCTGCGCGCACGTGGTTCATGCGCGCGACCGGGGATGCGCGTGGCGACATCCAGCTGTATGGCAAGCCGCACAGCTACCTTGGCGGTTTGCAGGTCGATACCAAAGCGAATCGCGCGCGCTCGCTGACCACGAGCACTCGGCACGGCATCGATCTCGTCGATCCGAAAACAGGCGCGACACGCACGCTGACCACTCCCACGGGCGCGAGCATTTCGTCGCCGGTGTGGTCGCCGTCGGGGACGCAGATCGCGTTCATCGCAAACTTTGACGACGCGAGCTACGTGTACGTTGCCGATGTGGCGACCGGCAAGTCGGCGGCGATGCACAAGACGCCGCTGCTTGCAACGATCAACACCGACGTCGACTGGACCGCTGACGGCCGGAGCATCCTGGCGGTGCTGGTCCCCGAGGGACGTGGCCCCGCGCCGGAGCATGGCAAAAACGGCGTTGAAGACGGACCGCGTGTGCGACTCACCGAATCGCGCGCCGTACCGCAGCCGATACACGCGAGCCTGTTGCAAGACCCGCACGACAAGGCGCAGCTCAAGTACTACAGCACGGGCCAGCTCGCACTGATCGATGTGAAGACCAAGGCGATCAGAAAGGTTGGCACGCCGCGCATGATTCGCAGCGTGGACGCGTCGAGCGATGGTGCGTACTTCCGCGTGACGGTGATGATGGAGCCGTTCTCGTACCTCGTACCGCAGACGAATTTCGGATCGGTGCAGGAGTTGTGGGATGCGAGCGGCAAGTTGGTCACCACGCTCGCGACGACGCCGCTTCGCGAAGTTGCTGCCGCCGATGGTCCCGATGCAGCTGCTGCCGGACGTGGTGGTGCCGCTGCGGCAACGGACACCGGCAAGCGCAATATCCAGTGGAATCCGGTGGGACCGGGGCTGGTGTATCTGCAATCGGTGTTTACGGCCACGGGCGCAGCGCCGAGTGGTGGCGCGGGTGGCGCGGGTGGCGCGGGCGGTGGTCGCGGCGGTCGCGGTGGCGCGCCGAACAGTGGACGTGGTGGTGCAGCCGCGCGCCCACAGCCGACGGGTGTGAAATACATGCAGTGGCTGCCGCCGTTCGGTGCGAACGACATGAAGGTGATTTATGAAGGTGGCCCGCAGACCACCGCCGTTGCCTACAGCGCTGATGCGAAAACGATGTTCGTGACCGATTCGGGCGCGACGTACGCGATTCGCACCAATGACATGAGCCGGAAATACAATCTCGGTCGCAGCGTGACGATTCCTGCAGCGAGCGGTCGAGGCTTTGGCGGTGGCGGCGGCGGTGGTCGTGGCGGTGCGGACACGACAAATGTTGGTGGTGCGCTTGCGGTGAAGATTGGCCCAAACGGCCAGTCGTTCGTGACGGTGACGAGCGACGGCAAGGCGGTGATGTTGACGGGAACGAAGGTGCCGGCATCCAGGTGGAACACCGAGGCGCCGCGTCCCTGGGTGGATCGCATGGAGATCGAGACGGCGACGCGCACGCGTGTCTTCGAAAGCCCCGTTGACGCGTTCGACGAATTCATTGCGCCGCTCAACGACGACTACACGCAGTTCCTGTATCGTCATGAGTCGCCGAAGGTCATCCCTGATGTGTATCTGCGGGACGTGGCGGCAAATTCGAACAAGAAGCTGACGAGCAATCGCGATGTCAGCCCGGCGGTGAGCAACGCGATTCACAAGCGCTTGCAGGTGACACGTCCGCGCGATGGCAACACGATGTGGGTGGATGTGACGTTACCGCAGGATTGGACGCCTGCGGCCAGACTGCCCGGCATCATCTGGTTCTACCCGTACGAGTACACGTCGCAGGCCGAGTATGAACGTTCGCGTTATGCGACGAACATCAATCGCTTTCCCGACATACCGGCGTCACGCCCGGCGTCGAGCACGAAGCTGTGGGTGACGCAAGGATACGCGGTCATCGAGCCTGACATTCCGATCTGGGGTGACAGTGGCCGGATGAACGACAACTACACGCGTGACCTCAAGGAAAATCTCGACGCCGTGGTGGATGCTGTCGTCGAGGCCGGTTTTGTCGACCGGAACAAGATGGGAATTGGCGGACACAGCTACGGCGCGTTCAGCACGGTCAATGCGCTGACGCTGACGCCGTATTTCAAAGCCGGCATTGCAGGTGACGGCATGTACAACCGCAGTCTGACGCCGTTCGGATTCCAGAGCGAGCGTCGCAACTTCTTTCAGGCGCAACAGATGTATCTGGACATGTCGCCCTTTTACCGTGCTGACAAGATTGCCGGTGCACTTCTGATGTACCACGCAATCGAGGATCAGAACACGGGCACCGCACCGATCAGTTCGCAGCGCATGCTGTTGGCGTTGCAGGGACTTGGAAAGCCGGCGGCGTTGTACGAGTATCCGTACGAAGATCACAGTGTCGCAACCTACACGAGCGATCTGGACCTCTGGGCTCGTTGGCTGGCCTGGTTCGATGTATACGTGAAAAATCCGAAGAGTGGCGCCAAGCCGGCTGCGTTCACGCCGTAAGTGGCGTAAGCCATTCTGTCACGCAGGGAGACGTGGTGCTGCAGTTCGACAACCGTTTCATCACGCAGCTGCCGGGCGACACGGATGGTCGCCCGGTTCCACGCCAGGTCGTCGGCGCGTGCTGGTCACCAGCCGCGCCGACTGCTGTATCTGCGCCAAAGTTGCTGGCGTACTCACGCGAGATGATGGAGACACTAGGCCTGTCGACGGACTTCGTCGAGAGTGCAGAGTTCACGCAGGTATTTGCAGGCAATGCATTGATGGCGGGCATGGTACCATTTGCTGCTTGTTACGGCGGACACCAATTCGGAAATTGGGCAGGGCAATTGGGGGATGGACGCGCAATCTCGCTTGGCGAGATCGTGAACCCCGCAGGCGAACGGTGGGAACTTCAGCTCAAAGGCGCGGGCCGCACGGCCTATTCCCGGCACGCAGATGGGCGCGCGGTACTACGCTCGTCGATTCGCGAATTTCTCGGCAGCGAAGCGATGCATCATCTAGGCGTTCCGACGACGCGCGCGCTGTCACTCGTTGCCACCGGCGATGCGGTCGTGCGGGACATGTTCTACAACGGCAATGCGCGCGCTGAAGCCGGTGCGATCGTTTGCCGCGTTGCGCCGTCATTCATTCGCTTCGGCAACTTCGAGATCCTTGCAGCGCGCGGCGATCGCGCACTCTTGCAGCAGCTGGTCGACTTCACCATTGTCCGCGACTTTCCGCATATCGACGCGACCGATCCCACCCGCGTCGCACGATGGTTTGCCGAAGTGTGCGCGCGCACAGCGACGATGATCGTTGGCTGGATGCGCGTGGGTTTCACACACGGGGTGATGAACACGGACAACATGTCCATCATGGGCCTGACGATCGACTACGGGCCATATGGGTGGGTGGACAACTTCGATCCAGACTGGACACCCAACACGACTGACAGCGCGGAGCATCGTTATGCTTTCGCAAAGCAGCCCGCGGTCGCGCTCTGGAATCTCACGCGTTTGGCGGAGGCGCTATCGGTGATTGCACCGGAAGCCGACGCATTCGAGGCAGCGCTGGAGGTGTATCGGGCGACGTTCAACCGCGACTACACCACGATGATGGCCTTAAAACTTGGATTGCCAAGCTGGGGCGACGTGGAGCTTGGGCTGGCGACGGAACTGTTCAACCTGATGGAGCAATGCGAGATCGATTTCACTCTGCTGTTTCAGGCGTTGGCGCGGGTCGATGTTTCAGCCGGGGCGCCGAGTGTTGAGGCCCCGAGTATTGAGGCGCTGCGTGTGGCCGCATATTCCGACGAGAGCTGGGATGCGAATGGCGATGCGTGGCGCGCGTGGTTGGCACGGTATGTCGCACGCGTACGTGAGGTTGGTGAAACGAACGATGCGCGCATTGCGCGCATGCGCGCGGTCAATCCGGTGTATGTACTGCGGAACTATCTCGCGCAGCAGGCGATCGATGCGGCTGAAGTTGGCGATCTCAGCGAGCTTAAGACGTTGATGGATGTTTTGCGTCGGCCCTATGACGAGCAGCCGGGGCGCGAACGTTTCGCTCACAAGCGACCGGAGTGGGCGCGCGACCGGGCTGGGTGCAGTCGCCTTTCGTGCAGCTCGTAGATCGTTGGTAAGGGGGCGTGGGAACGGCCGCGCGACTAGCGGAGCAGCTGCTCCAATTCTTCGCGACCGAGGCCGGCCATGGGTCCGGCTTCGCCCCCGAGAATTGCGTCGGCGAGTGCCCGCTTGCCGGCCTGGAGTTCAAGGATGCGTTCTTCGACGGTGTCTTTGGCGACGAGGCGAGTTGCGATGACGTGGCGACTCTGACCGATGCGGTGCGCGCGATCGATCGCCTGCGCTTCGGTCGCAGGATTCCACCACGGATCGAGCAGGAACACGTACTCGGCGGCGGTCAGATTGAGACCGGTGCCGCCTGCCTTGAGACTGATCAGGAAGACCGGGCACTCGGTGTCGTTCTGAAAGCGATCGACCCGCGCCTCGCGATCGCGCGTCTTGCCGTCGAGATACTCGTACACGATGCCCACTGCATCCAGACGACGTTTGACGATTGCGAGGAGTGATGTGAACTGCGAAAAGACGAGGGCCTTGTGCCCACCTTCAATGACTTCCTGCAGTTCATCGACAAGGGCATCGAGCTTCGCGCTTTCGCTGTCCAGTTTTGTTTCGTCGGTGAGACCGCGATGACTTGCGGCCTGGCGAAGGCGCAACAGCGCTTCGAGCACCTGCATCTTGGCCTTTCCCATCCCTACCTTGTCGATCGTTTCGTTGAGGTCGTTCCGGATGCGACGCAACAGCGCGTCGTAGCTTGCGCGCTCTTCCCCTTCAAGCTCCACGTACAGCGTGCGTTCGGTGCGCGCAGGCAGATCGGTCGCAACCTGAGCCTTGGTACGACGCATCATGAACGGACGCAGCGCCTGTGCAACTGCGGCAATCGCTTGCGCGTCGGGGGCCATCGGTCCGCGCACAGCAGTGGACATCGTTGCCGGTGAAGCGAGCAGTCGCCGAAATGCCGGAGCAGCGCCGAGCAATCCCGGATTGAGAAACTCAAAGAGCGACCACAACTCACCCAGGTGATTTTCGACGGGCGTACCGCTCAATGCGAGACGATTGGTGCCTCGCAACGCGCGCACGGCGCGCGTGACATCGGCACTCGCATTCTTGATCGCCTGTGCCTCGTCGAGAATGATATAGTCGAAGTAGACGGTCGCGAGCTTGGTGACATCGCGACGCAATGTGCCGTAGGTGGTGATGACGAGATCAAGATCGTCGAACTTGGGCGCGACTTTTTCCCGTGTAGCGCCGAAGTGAATACCGACGCGCAAGCCCGGGGTGAATCGTTCTGCCTCACGCTGCCAGTTGAAGACGAGCGAGTTGGGTACGACAAGGAGCGACGCACCATTGCCCAATTGCCGCTGCCCATCAAGCAGCGCGAGCACTTGCACCGTCTTGCCCAGCCCCATGTCGTCGGCGAGCACACCACCAAGGCCGCACCGCTGCAGCAGCTGCATCCAGCCGAGTCCGAGTCGTTGATACGGACGCAGTGTGCCGACAAACGTCTCGGGCGGATCGACTGACTCGACTTCGGTGAAGCTGCGCAGCTCGTGACGAATGCGTTCAATCATCACTTCGACATCGACGGTTTGCGCGTTGGCGAGGAGCGCATCCACCAATGCGGCCTGCGTCGAACGAAAGCGATAGTTCTTGCCTTGCCGTTCGCCGAGTGCAATGACCGGTTCCATCTCGTCGATCCACTCGAAGGGCACGCCGAGGAGCGAGCCATCTTCGAGTGTCATCATGCGCACGCCTTCGGCGCGCGCGGCGCGGAGTGCGGA
>JAYUWD010000564.1:0-2666 GCA_043753735.1 Gemmatimonadaceae bacterium | reverse complement strand
TTGCGCACTTCCGTGCCATCGCTGACGCATGTGATTTGCCAATCGTCCTCTACAATGTGCCCGGCCGTACCGCAGTCAACCTTGATGCGCACAGCTGTCTTACACTTGCGTCAGATTCGCGCTTCATCGCGGTCAAGGAAGCGTCGGGTAATCTTGCGCAGATCGTTCACATCCTGCGTGAACGCCCCGACGGTTTCGGCGTCCTCAGCGGCGACGATGCTCTTACGCTCAGCGTGATGGCGCATGGTGGCGACGGCGTGATATCTGTTGTGTCGAATGTGGTGCCGCGGTTGGTCGCTGCGTTGTGCCAGGCGTGCGCGCGCGGCGATTTCGTGGGAGCTCGGGATATCGAAGCGAGATTGGCTCCGGTGGTCCACGCGGCGTTCGTCGAGTCCAACCCTATTCCTGTCAAGGCGATGTTGCAGATGGTCGGACGCATGGAAGATTCGCTGCGTCTGCCACTCGTTCCACTCGCCGACGAATTCCGCGCCGTGGTCCGCGACGCGCTCGCGCGCACGCAGCTTCTCACCGACTGACCTTACTCCATACTCTCGTCATGGCACTCTCCGTCGCCGATCTCGAAGCACGTCTGACCGATCCAGCCATCCTCGATGCAGGTGTGCCGCTCCCACACGACGCGCAACACATTTTCGATCATTGCATCGCACTGATGGAGCGTGGAGAAATTCGTGCAGCGCAGCGCGATGCCAACGGTCAGTGGAATGCTGTGCCGTGGGTCAAGCGAGCAATCCTGCTGGGGTTTCGTATCGGCAAGGTCGTCGAAATGACGGCGGGGACGGGGTCGTTTCACTTCTTTGACAAGCACACATTCCCCACCCGCGCATTGCGCCTCGAAAATCAGGTACGCATCGTGCCTGGTGGATCGACGGTGCGGCGTGGGGCGTACCTCGCGCCGAACGTCGTGTGCATGCCGCCGATGTACATCAATGTGGGCGCCTACGTAGGTCGTGGTACCATGGTCGACTCACATGCGCTCGTCGGCTCCTGTGCGCAGATCGGTGAACGCGTGCACCTGAGTGCCGCCGCACAGATTGGTGGCGTGCTCGAACCGATCAATGCGTCGCCAGTCATCATCGAAGATGATGTGATTGTCGGCGGCAACTGCGGCGTCTACGAGGGCACTGTCGTTCGCACGCGCGTCGTTTTGGGAGCAGGCGTAATCCTCACCCGTGGCACACCGGTGTACGACCTCGTGCGCGAGACTGTGCTGCGTGGCTCGGCTGAAAAGCCACTCGAGATTCCGGAAGGCGCAGTCGTTGTGCCTGGCGCACGGCGCGTGAGTTCCGAGTTTGGCAAACGCGAAGGACTCTCCATTCAGACACCCGTTATCGTGAAATACCGCGATGATCGCACCGATTCTGCCACTGCGCTTGAGGCATGGTTGCGGTGAGTGACTCCACCGTGCGCCTTTTCGTTCAGGGAGTCGTGCGCACCCCCGGTGACAAGTCTATCAGTCATCGATCGTTGATCTTTGCGGCTCTCGCCAATGGCGAATCGCGCATTCGCCACATCCTCGAATCCGCAGACGTTCAGGCTACGGGCAATGCGTTGCGCGCGCTTGGCGCCGACATTCCGGCAATGAGCCCCGACATGGTCGTGACCGGACACGGCATGGGCGCATTGCACTCGCCGACTGCACCACTCGACTGCCAAAATAGTGGTACTACGACGCGTCTGCTCGCCGGCCTCATCGCCGGGCTCGACGGCGTGAGCGCGCGCTTTGAAGGTGACGCGAGTTTGAGCCGTCGACCGATGCGTCGTGTCGCGGCACCACTCACGACGATGGGCGCGACCTTCGAATTCGAAGGGGCCATCGGGCACAGCGGGCTGCCGATGCGCGTAACTGGTGCGGCACTACAACCGATCGAATGGCGAAGTGAGCACGCGAGCGCGCAAGTGAAGGGTGCGTTGTTGCTGGCCGGTCTTGCATCGGGTGTTGAAGTCACCGTGCGGGAACCGCAGCGTTCGCGCGATCACAGCGAACGCATGCTCACGGCGCGCGGTGTTTCAGTCGATGTCTTCGACGATGGCGTCCATCTCGCGGCACGACAAACATTGTTACCCACCGATATTGATGTCCCCGCCGATCCTTCTTCAGCCGCGTTTTTCGCGGGACTCACCGCGCTCGCAGATCACGGCGAGCTTCGGCTCATCGATGTGTGTCTCAACCCCACACGGAGCGGTGCCTTCGATGTAATGCGTCGGATGGGCGTGTCGCTGACGATCGAGGACGAACGCGTCGTTGGTGGCGAGACGATAGGTACGGTGGTCGTGCGCCCGGGATTGCTCGTGGGCACACAAATCGGCGGTGACGAGATTCCGCGTTGCATCGATGAACTTCCGTTGCTCGCATGCATCGCGGCACGCGCCACGGGCGAAACACGTATCACCGATGCGAGCGAACTGCGAGTGAAGGAGAGCGATCGCATTCACGCGGTCGTCGAGAATCTGCGTGCACTCGGCGTCGAGGCCGAAGAATTTCCGGACGGCATGCGAATCGTGGGTTCGAAGAAGCCACTTGTCGGTCGCGTCGCCACACACGGCGACCATCGTTTGGCGATGGCTTTCGGCGTGCTCGGCGCAGTGCCCGCCAACAGCATCGTCATCGACGACCCTGCGTGCGTCGCCGTGTCGTACCCGACCTT
>JAYUWD010000563.1:0-8204 GCA_043753735.1 Gemmatimonadaceae bacterium | reverse complement strand
TGCCGTGAGTTCCGGGTGATCAGTCATTCAAGAAATCATGGATTGACGAATGGCGACGCGACGAGCGGGTCCGGATCAGCAATCTCCGAACCCGCTCGCGTTGAGGTGTCACTAACAAACCGCCAACGACCCGCTTAGGCCGGCGCGATCTCCGGTCCGCCAAGAAGCGGCGGCACAACTGGGCGCGGAGTGGGCACTACGGTTGGTGCTGCCGGAAGCGGCAATCCAGGCATCCCGTCCGCCTGCGGCCGCGGTCCCAGTGGTTTGCCGTCTTTGAGCAGGATGATGTCGTCGCGCGTCAACGTTTCCCGTTCAAGCAGCTGCGTTGCAACGATGTCGAGCAGCGAGCGATACTCGGTCAGCACCGACACGGCTCGCGCATGCGCTTCCATCACGACACGCTTCACTTCTGCGTCCACGAGCTGCGCGGTCTGTTCGGAGACTTCGCGACGCGACTGAATTTCTCGACCCAGGAAGAGATCCTGCTCGTTGTCGCCAACAAGGATCGGACCGATCGTGTCGGACAATCCCCACTGCGTGACGTAGCGACGCGCAATGCTCGTGGCCTGTTGAATGTCACTCGCCGCGCCAGTGGTCACGCGGTTGTGGCCGAACACGATTTCTTCCGCGGCACGCCCACCGTACGCCATCACGAGCCGCGCTTCGAGCTGCTCACGGGTGACCGAGACGCGATCGTCTTCGGGCAGCGTAAACGCGATGCCGAGCGCGCGACCACGCGGAACGATCGTCACTTTGTGCAGCGGATCGTTGCCCTTCACCATCATCGCACAGACTGCGTGACCGGCTTCGTGGAACGCAGTGAGTCGACGTTCCTCGTCCTTCATGACAAGCGACTTGCGTTCGGCACCAAGCATGACGCGGTCTTTCGCTTCTTCGAGATCGCTCATGTAGATCTTGTCGTGACCCTTGCGAGCCGCCAGCAGCGCACCTTCGTTGACGAGGTTTGCGAGGTCTGCGCCGGCCATGCCGGGGGTGCCACGCGCGAGCGACGTAACGCTCACGTCTTCTGCCTGCGGCTTGTTACGCAGATGCACGCGTAGAATGCCTTCACGTCCACGCAGGTCGGGCGCATCGACCACGATTTGCCGGTCGAAGCGGCCTGGGCGTAGCAGTGCAGGATCGAGCACGTCGGGCCGATTGGTCGCCGCAATCAGAATCACGCCATCGTTGGACTCGAAACCGTCCATCTCGACGAGCAACTGATTGAGTGTCTGTTCGCGTTCGTCGTGTCCCCCACCCATGCCCGAACCGCGATGGCGGCCGACGGCGTCGATTTCGTCGATGAAGATGATGCAAGGCGCATGCGCCTTGCCCTGTTCGAAGAGATCGCGCACGCGCGAGGCGCCAACGCCGACGAACATCTCGACGAAGTCGGAACCGGACATACTGAAAAACGGACGCCCCGCCTCACCAGCAACGGCCTTGGCCAGCAGCGTTTTGCCAGTACCGGGCGGGCCCACGAGCAGGGCGCCCTTTGGCAAACGTCCACCAAGCTTGGTGTACTTTTGCGGATCTTTCAGGAATTCAATGATTTCCTGCAGCTCAACCTTGGCTTCGTCAGCGCCGGCAACGTCGCCAAAGGTGATTTTTGGCGTATCGCCGCTAAGCAGCTTTGCTTTGCTCTTGCCGAACGAAAATGCCTTGTTGCCACCAGCTTGCATCTGGCGGAACAGGAAGATCCAGAAGCCGATGAGCAAGACGTACGGCAACACCGTAATGAGCAACCCCATCCCGCTGAAGCGAGCCTGCTCCGCGGACGTGCGAACGCCTTTCGAGTAGAGCAGCTTCTGCTCGTCGTTGGCCGCACCAGCGACCAGCCGCACGGTGAACTTGCGCGCCTCGCGATTGGACACCCGCACCGGCTGACGGAACTGCCCTGTCATCACGTTATCGGGCTGAAACACCACGAGGGCGATGTTTCCGGCGTCCAGCTGCTGACGGTACGCGGTGTAATCGATTTCAGGCGACTGCGTTTCGCGTCCGCCCTGATAGTTCAGGAACGCCACCGGAATCAGGATCACGAGGATCCAGAAGGAGAGCGTCTTGGAGAAGCGGCCCCAATTGAAGGGCTTCTTCGGAGATGGCGTCATGGGTGCGGGCATGGTGTGACCTTTTACTGCAAGCTGGCGACGTACGGGAGGTGCCGGAAATTTTCGGCGTGGTCGAGTCCGTACCCGACCAGGAATTCGTGCGGCGCGTCGAATCCGATGAACTGTGTCGGATGCGAAAGCTCCGTGGCAATGTGCTTGTGCAGCAACGCGCAAATCTCCAGCGACCGCGGCTTCCGTTCACCCAGAAGCTCGATGAGCCGACTGAGGGTGCGACCGGAATCAACGATGTCTTCAACTAACAGAATGTGTTTCCCCTCCAATTCCGTTTCCGGATCGTACAACAATCGCACAACACCGCTCGATTCCATGGCGTCGCCGTATGACGACGCAACAAGGAAATCGACCTGCAGTGGCCGCGCGATATCCCGGACGAGATCACTCAGAAAAATGAAGCTTCCCTTGAGCAGGCCAAGGACGAGCAGGTCCCCCTCAGGATATGCTGCCGTGATTTCGGCGCCGAGTTCACGAACCCGCGCCTGAATCGTTGCCGCGTCAAAGACGATGCGCTTTACAGCGCGTCCGTCCAGGCGCGGGTCGGAGGGATGGCTCGTTGATCCTTGGCCAGCTTGTTCAGTCGTACTCGCGCTCACACCGATACCAGATGACGTCCGGCCGACCGGGCCGATTCGGGGCCGCGACAGCGCGGCAGACTCCGGGAACCCACACGATTTCCTCTTGCTGGAGGACGACCGGCCATGAAGGTCGGTCAAGCGCAGGTACACCTGCTTCTGCAAAATACCGTGTCACACGCCGTCCCGCCCGGGCCCCCGCCGTCCGAATGCGATCGCCAGGGTGCCACGTGCGAAGCAACACGCACGCGTTCGCTGCAACCGCGAACATCCACTCGGCGTTCTCACTCTTGGGATGTGCCTCAACCTGACCAGCGGCCCCCCCGTACAAAACTCGTTTGAAGCGCCAGACGCCCCACCGTGCAGGGAACGCGCCGGATTCACTTACCCACAAATCCGGTGGCGCACGTCTCACTCCCGCCGCCCGACGGAGTTCGAAACCATCGACCCCACCGAACCCAAGACGCAGCGCCACCGCGCCGCCAGCGAGGGACACATGTGCACCTCGTCTTCTCCCGTTGGTAAACCGAACCAAAGCTTGGGTTCCTCTCGCATCGAGAGCGACGCCAGTGCGCGCGAACAGGGCCGGCCAAAGTACGGCTCGCCCCTCGTCGGTGGTGGCTTCGAGCGGTGCCGATGGAATACGCACCACGCCGGGAGCGACTTGTTCGACATTCAGCGTATCGACGAATGTTTCGAGGTCGACGCGCCAGCGCGCAGCCCGTTCCCCAACACCGATCATCGCATCGCCGAAGCCTGCACTCGAGTGCTCAAGCAATGGGAGCAGATCGTGGCGCAAACGTCCGCGCATGAATCGCTCACTTGCATTGGTCGGGTCGTCCACGAACGGCAACTTTTCTTCACGGGCCCATGCGGCGACTTCGGCTCGTGACAAGGCCAGCCACGGCCGCACCACGGACGATGGTGCCGCCAGCGCCGCAAGCCCCCGCGCGCCAGCGCCGCGCAAGAGTCGCATGGCAACCGTTTCCACCTGGTCGTCGCGTGTATGAGCGGTCGCCACCCGCGCCTTGTACGCTCGCGCGACCCGATTGAGAAAGCTCCACCGCGCATTGCGCCACGCGACCTCGGTCGTGCCCGCGCTTCGTGCACGCTCCCGGACGACCGTAAGCCCCAGCTTCCGACCCTCCGCCGCAACGAGTGCCGCCGCGTCGGTCGCATAGCCGCCCGTCGCATGATCGTACGTCGCCACCGCCGCCACGCGATCCGGCGCCCACCGCACCATCGCATGCAGCATCGCCATCGAATCCCGTCCCCCGGAGACGGCCAGGACCAGCGGCCCGTCGGTGTGCGACAGCGCCACTTCGAGCGACGCGCGCAACAGCGCCTCAGTCGGGACATGATCAACGGGAACCGGGTCCACGACGGGAGGCTTTGTCCCATCGTCGGATTCGCGAGACGGGAGTCCAGGCAATTCGTCTGGCGTGTAATTGGGCGGCTGATCCGACATAGCCGACAGATCGCCTCGCGCTCTCCTCACGTCAACTCCCATCGAAGCGGTTTCCCCCCTACCTTCCCGTTCGTGATGTCGCTACAATGACTACGAACGCTGTCCGCTCTACGCACTTCGGAGACACGCTGTGGAATCGCACGGAACCGTCGGAACCATTTGGGCCTCGCTCGGCATGACCGCCTACTACATCGCGCTCATCTGGATCAACATCCTGCTCGGCTTGTTCCTGTCGCCGTTGTTCATGATTCCGATGACGTGGGTGCAGGATCGCTTTGCCAAAGGTAAAGGGACTGCGACGGCGCACTAGCGGACATTTGTAGTACAGTGCGACAACGGCCGGTACGCGAGAAAGGGTGACCCTCACGGGTCACCCTTTCTCGTATTGAAACCAGAGATTTCTATGCCGCCCGCGGATTGGCGAGGCGCAGCCAGTCCGCCACATCGTCAGGCAAGAGCGGCGCGCTGTACCAGTACCCTTGGCCCTTGTCGCATCCGAGTTCCTGGACCACCGCCGCTTGTTCCTGCGTTTCGATTCCTTCGGCAACGGTGCTCATGCCAAGACTGTTGGCGACCCGAACGGTGGCCTCAATCAGCACACGATGATGCGCACTGCTATCCACCTGACTTACAAATGAGCGGTCGATCTTCACGGTGTCGACCGGTAGCAGGTGCAGACTTGACAGTGACGAGTAGCCTGTGCCGAAATCATCGAGGGCGAGCGTGAGGCCAAGCGATTTGAGCTGACAAAGCTGTTCCCGCACCTGGTCATGCTGGGCAGCAAGACTCTCGGTCACTTCGAGCTGCAGGCGGCCAGATGGCATCCGCGTGGAACGCAGTATTCCGGCAACCGTCGCGGCGAAGTCGGGCTGTGTGAGCTGCGCACGTGAAAGATTCACTGCGACGCTGCGCGGCGCCCGGGGGCCGAGCTCATTTTGCCAAGACACGAACTGGCGACACGCGGCGGCAAGCACGAAGTCACCGACGGCACCGATCAACCCACATTCTTCGGCGACGGCAATGAACTCACCAGGCATGACGACACCACGCGTGGGATGCCGCCAGCGCACCAATGCCTCAACGCCCGCCGCGCAGTCAATCACAGCGCCTTCACGCAGCCCAACGACCGGTTGATAGACTACATATAATTGCGACTCGGCAAGCGCGCGCCGCAGACCCGTCTCGATGTCGCCGCGACGCGCTGCCCGGATCTGCATTTCCGGTTCGAACACAGCGAACCGTCCGCCGCTACGCTTCGCCTCAGTCATTGCGATGCTGGCAATCTGGATCACCGCGTCCGCATCACCGGTGGCTTGGGCCGCGAGCACGATCCCCATGCTTACACCAAGCGTCAGCTGAAGCGCGTCAATGCCGTACGGCGTGGTCAGCACGTCGATGAGACGTTGGGCTACCGAGAACACATCGTCCGGATGCTGCAGGTCATCAAGGACGACCACGAATTCATCGCCGCCAACACGGGCCGCCATGGTTTGCGAATTCGTTGCACTTCCAACGCGTTCACGAAGGCGGAGCGTGGAACGAAGGCGTTCAGCCATCATGCCGAGCACGCGGTCGCCAACAGCATGGCCATGCGTATCGTTGATCTGCTTGAAGCGATCGCAGTTCACGAACAGAACGGCGAAGTTCGGTTCGCTGACGGATGCCGCGATATCCATCGTCGCCTGCAGACGTTCACGAACGGCTGCGCGGTTTGGTATGCGGGTCAGCGTGTCGGTCCGTTCCGCGACGTTCAATCGACGGTCCAGCCCCTGCTGCTCGCGCTCCACCTCCAGCGACACGTCGCTGACCACCGCCATCAGCGTGTTCGCAGTGACTTTCAGCAGGCTGACCGACAGCACCCTTGCCGCAGGGTTGCCGCCAGGACCCGCGTCAAGCGGAATGCGAATTCCCTCACACACGGTGCCGCTCGGCGCGAGAAACGCTAACGAAAGTTCCCGTAGACGAGGCGCAACAGTTGCCAGTATAGCAAAGAGATTTTCCATTTCCCCGTCCGGCGCCAGCGGCAATAACAAGCTGGCTGCCATCGGGTTCAACATCTCGATCGTGCCGTCGCACGCCACTTCGACCAACCCGATCGGTGCGCGATAGATGAACTGCATCAATGCTTCATAGCGATCTGCGGCTACAGTCATGGCCGATCAGCTCGCCAGCACCGTGGTCGATGTTACGGGCCAGCATTCCAGGCGGTTCCGGCCGGCGGCCTTTGCCAGATATAACGCGCCGTCGGCCCGCTTTAGGAGTGCGTCCAATCCGGTCACGCTGCTGTCCATCATGGCGAGACCACCGCTGACTGTGTAGTGGACGATCTGGCCATCCACTTCCACACTTTCCGCCTCGATGCGGAGTCGAAAGCGTTCGGCCACCACGATGGCCTGCGACAATTCGGTCGAGGGAAGAAGAACCGCAAACTCCTCTCCTCCCAGCCGCGCCACCACGTCAACCTGCCGAAAGGTGGACGCAAGCGTCGCCGCGAAATGACGCAGCACGGCGTCTCCGCCAGCATGTCCGACGACGTCGTTCACATGCTTGAAGTTGTCTGCGTCGAAAAGCAACAGCGCCAACGGGCGCGGCGAGCGCTTGAAGCGCTCGATTTCGAGTTGCCCAGCGTCAAAAAAGGTGCGGCGATTGGCGATCCCCGTCAGATGATCGCAGAAGGTGGCGAGTCGGTATTTTTCGCTCTCCTCGCGCCGCTCCGTGATATCACGGATGATCATGCAGTAGTGGGCATCTTCCGGAGCTTGGAACGCGCTTTCCTCGACGCTATCCTCACGTTGCCGATCGATCAGTGGCACGATCGCCGTGCTTCCCCAGAAGCGGGTGCCATCCGACTTAACGCGCCATCCTTCATCAATGCTCCAGCCGTTGGCGTCGGCTTCGTGCAGGCGGTCGTGAAGCCCGTCCTTGGTCATCGCATCGTCAGGAAAGAAGATCGAATACGGTCGGCCCAGTGTTGCGTCTTCGGTGAAGCCGGTCACACGGCCGATGCTCGTGTTCCATGACTCGACGCGGCCTACGCCATCGAGACTCACCAGTGCGTAGTCGGTGACGCCCATCAGAATAGCGTTGAACCACGCGTCGCTTTGGCGAAGCAGTCGTTCGCGCTTCATCTGCAAGGTGATATCGCTCAGCACCGCCATCAGGCGGTTCTCATCGAGCTTGAGCAACGTCAACGAAAGAAACTGCGGATCCGACAGGCCGCGCACACCGGCGTTGACCTGAACGCGAAGGTCATCGCAGATCCGTCCGTTGGGGGCCGCGAAACTGCCCGCCAAGTGACGAAGTTCGGGCGCAACACCCTCCAGCGCGATGAACAGATTCTCCAAACCGCCGTCTCGCGACAGCGGCATGAGCAGCTGCGAAGAGATCGGATTGAGCATCAGGATCTCGCCGTCCATGCGGAGCTGGGCCAGCCCTACGGGTGCGAGGTAAAGAAACTGCGTCAGCGCCTCATGGTCTTCCAAAAGGCTGCTCGGGATGTCCATCGTTCACGACAGCCGGTGGATGAGCACGTATCGATATGCGGCACCGGGAGCAGCGAGCATCCGCAGCTTGACCTTTGTGGGGCGCATCCGAAATGTCAGGACATAGTCAATGGTTGTGTCGAGCACAGAGCCGTCGGACGCGGCGTCTTCGAATCGCTGAGCGATCATGAAGTTGTTCATGCACAGCGCAACTGCCTTGAACAAATCGCGGCCCACAACGTTGGCCGTTGAAAGCCCCGAGGCTTTCGATTCCCAGCTGTTGTACCGGCGCACGATGTTGCCGTCGTCGAATCCGATGAGGCCGAAGGTAAGTTCATCGGCGGCGACATCAGAGATGCCTTCCACCAACTCCAGGATGTCGACCTGGGTGAAGTCCATTTTGCGTTCCTCTGTACGATTCCAGTCCCATCTGGCGTCGCGGTCGTCGCAAGGCCTGGCCGTAGGTGTCGGCGCCTGCCGTACGTTTCTTGAGCCGACGGCGAAGGCCACCACCAACCCGATGACCAGAGCGGCCGCAAACAGGGCGCTCTGA
>JAYUWD010000562.1:0-2688 GCA_043753735.1 Gemmatimonadaceae bacterium | reverse complement strand
GCCGGACGCGACGCCAGCAACAGCCCGTGACGATTCAATTCGAACAGGGAAATCCGCGAGGGGAACGCCTGTAGGAGCGCGACCGTGCGTCCGCTGGCACGGAAGACACGGGGGATCATCGTGCTGTCCGTGTACTCCGTGATGTCCGTGCGCCACTCTTCGCGCTTTGCCGGATAAATAGTGCGCGCCGCCACCGCGCCTCGCAGCGCGGGCGGTGGGTCGTCGGCGGCAATGGCCCTACGATCGCAGGCGAGCACGCCCACGGTGACCACCAGCGCCACCACGAGGCGCGCAGTTACCCCTTGCACACGTTCCAGCGCACCACTGTCTCGTCGTTGCAGCGATAGGTGCAGAAGCCGCAGGAATTGCCGCTGATGTTGATGCACGCCCCATACCCGGGTACGCGCGCGAAGCGTGGGCATCCGCGTATCTGGCTTCTCGACAACGTTGGCACGAGCAACGCCACGGCGAACAGTGCGGCGAGTCGGACTCGGCGGCTGGTGAGCGCCGCCCGGAACGCTGGCATATTTGGCAGGTCTCTCATGTTGGTGAACTACCGCGACGACGTTGAGTCGGCAAGGTCGGGTGGCCGCGGCGCACCGTGCATGGCCAGCGCGTGGGCAATGAGCCATCGTGGCGACGCGAACATGCTTCGACATGACGGGGATGGGTCTGGCGTACGCGGTGAAAATTTCCGCGTAGCATCACCGCGGGGTGCGCAGAAGCTGCAGCGGGAGGTTGTTTCGCGCGACCATCACCAGCGTGCCCAATCGCGCGTTGCGCAACAGCGCCAGATGCTTCACATCCCCCACCATCATCAACTTGTTCGCCGCGAGGTCAACGGGCGCGAATTTACAATCGCCGAGCCCGCGCAACAACAATCCGTACCCCGCGTCGTATCTCCCTTGTACCGGCGGCACCCGACTGAAATTCCCGCCGAGCAAAAGGTCCACCGTTCCATCGCCATCGAAATCCCGTGCAAGCACCGCATGAACGGGGAAGAACTGCGCTTCAATGGGCAGCGATTGCAACGTGAACGTTCCGTGACCGCTATTGCGCGCGATCGCACTCGCGAACGTATGCGCCTCGCGCTTGGTCGCCTTGGTCAACTCGGCCGCCGAAAAAATGTCCTCGACTCGACTGGCGCCAAAGTTCGCGTACGACTGATATCGGGGGCGCAGCGTTGGCAGCAGCTTCACCAGCTCATCGCGCCCCGCCAACGGATAGCTGACGCCATGCTTGTAGAATGTGAGGATCTGTTCGAGCGTTCCGTTGCTCCCGAAATCGCTCACGTACATGCGCGCAGGTTCTTTCGCCGATGCCGTGATGTAGGAGTTGAGTCCGAGATTGCCGAGTACGAGCTCTGCGAATCCATCGCCGTTGAGATCGACGGCTGTCACCGTGTTCCACCACCCTTCGGATCCCGCAAAACCGGCTTCTTTCGTGCGATTGGCGAAGCGTCCGCCTTCCTGACGAAATACCGTCACCGGCATCCACTCGCCCACCACCACGAGATCAAGCTTGCCGTCGCCGTCGTAGTCGGTGAAGGTGGCCGACGACACCATGCCGATATCGCCGAGTCCCGGTGCCAGCGTGTTGGTGACATCTGTGAACTTGCCATGACCGTCGTTCTGCAACAGATGGCTGTGCGGTGTGAGGCCGTACTTGCCGGTCACCACGCGCGCGCCCACGAACAGGTCCAGATGTCCGTCACCGTTGAAATCACCGGCCGTCACCACCGATCCATTCTCGAAGAAATCGGGGAGCGCGTTGCGTACGCGTCGAAAGTGTCCCGCGCCATCGTTCAGATACAATCGGTCGCGCGCCTGATCGGCCGTACCCGAGAATTCGTTGCCGCCGCTGACTACGTACAGGTCGGGATGCCCGTCTCCATTGGCATCGAAAAACAGCGCGTCCACGTCCTCCGAAACGCTGTCTGCGGCAAGATCCGGATCGACACTCCGTCGCATGCTGCCGTCCTTCTGCTGCAGCATGATCCGCCCTGGCTGCCACTTCGCGCCGCCGATGAACAGGTCGTCCAAGCCATCACCATTTACATCGCCAACGGCAAGTGCAGGCCCTTCGGCCGACAGCATGTGCGGCATCAGCGGTTCACGATCGAGGTCGTTGAACGAATTTTCCTCGTGTACGTAGGCAAGCGGCAGTTGGGCCGTCACATCGGCAAAAATCGGTTTCGTCGTCGCTGCGCTGAACGGGGCATTCGGCGTTTCACGATACCGCCCGCGCGCAGACTTCTGCTCCACCACGAGTGTTCGATTGAGCGCGACGTTCGTCAGCAGCTGAAATTTGCGATCCGGCCAAACGACAATCAGCGAGTCGAGTGTGCTGTCTCGGCCGAATCCGAAGTGCAGCCGCTGGTCTACCGACGATTGAAATCCGCGCGTCGGACTTTGCTCGAGTAGCTGCATCGTGCCATGCTGTTTCGCAATCAGCTTGGTGCCAACGCCCGCACTGTTTGCCCCATCGCCCTTGAGTTGCACCGCGAGGTACGAATTGCCGTTGCGAATGCGCGCATCGTTGCGGTAGATCGACGCGGGCGCATTGATGTTGTTGATGACAAGATCCAGTGCGCCGCTGTTGTTCAAGTCCACGTAAACCGCACCGTTGGAAAAGCCACGCTGCCCGACGCCCCACGCCGCCGCCATGTCCGTAAAGTGCAGGTTGCCG
>JAYUWD010000561.1:0-8260 GCA_043753735.1 Gemmatimonadaceae bacterium | reverse complement strand
GAAGTGACGAGGACTAGTGTCCGTCTCAGGGTGCGCGAGGGTGCGCGCCTCATGCAACGGGTCCTTTTCGTTTTCTCCGTCTTCTTCGATGATGACTGTTTCTTTACGCTCCCTTGGCCGCGCTTCCCGCGCGGTCTGTCTTGCTAGTTTTGCTTTCGCCACCGCTTGCTCCGAAGGACAGGCTGATCCGACCGGTCCAGGCACATCAACGCCGGATGTTCCGGTCAACCAGATCGTCACCTTTGGCCCACTCAACGCCAGCAGCTCCGACACGCTGGTCTATTTCAGCTTCGCCACCGGTGGATTGGTCGCTCGTACCGGTGATTGGGATCTTGCTTTCCGTCGCTACGAATTGCGATTGAACAGCCCGGCGATCGGTGGCAGCACTAGCAAAAACGTGCTCGGCTACGCGTTCAACAACAACCGGGCCGCGACCGATGCTCAGGTGCTGGTATTTTCACCGGCCAACACGCTCGCCGCATTTGACAGCGTTCGAGATGCGCGTGTGCCGGCCGACAGCCTGTTTCAGACCGATCGTCTGACCGAGAACAAGCAGGGATATCTCAACTTGAATGGCGTTCCCACCGCCAACTCGGCGAATTACTGGAAGGTGCGCCTTGCCGGCGGTGCACATGCACTGTTGCGGGCGACGGCGATTGTGTTTACGCCGCAGTTCGCCGTTCAGTCGCTGACGCTTGAATCGCGTTTGCAGACTGGCGCTGTGCTCGGCGCGCCACAGACGCTGACCATCACGCCCGCGAACCAAGTCGTCTCGATCAATTTGTCGACGAGCGCGGTTGTCGCGACGCCGACTGGCTGCAATTGGGATGTGCAGTTCAATCCGGCTGCTAACCAGCTGTCGTTGGCAGTCAACAGTGCGTGCAGCGTCGGTACATATCCCGGACCCTCGTCGCCGACTTTCGCCAACGCGGCGAGCGCGAGTGACGCGCCTCAGTATGCGGCGTTTCTCGCGCAACTCGTGGGCCCGATTCCAAATTCCGTGGTCGACAAGAGTGCACCGTTCCGGTACAACCTGACTGGTACCGACCGTCTGCATCCGGCGTTCAACACGTATCTGGTGAAATCGGGTGCGAAGGTGTTCAAGGTGCAGATCACGGACTACTACAGCAACACCGGCGTCGCCGGGTTCCCCACGATCCGTTACGCGCGCATTCGATGAGAGGGCGGTGTTAGTCTGCGTGCGTATGAACGCGCGCGGCATAATGCGATTCGTCGCGCTCTCCCGGGGCTGCGCGCCACTCGTGTTCGCGCTCATGTGCTCCGCTTTCGCGGTGCGCGTGAGCGCGCAGTCCGTTGCGCAAACATCTGCAACGATGGTTCAGGGGATCGTGCTCGGACGTGGCGATACCGCGAGTGTGCTTTCGGCCGTGGTCCGCGTGACGGGGAGCAACGTGCGCGCGCGTAGCGACGAAAACGGCCAATTTGGCATTCCGGCGCGTCTCGGCGACACACTCGTGGTTCGTGCACTTGGTTTTCGCGAAACGCGTCTGGTCGTGACGGAGGCCAACGTAGTAATTCGGCTCGATGCACTGCCGACGGTGTTGCCCGTGTTCACAACCACGATGGGGCAACGTGTCATTCGGGCCAGTGAGTCACCACGGAGTGTGACTGTGCTGGACAGGCGTGATATCGACGGTGCTGCGGCGATTTCGGCAAACCAGTTGCTGCGTCAAGTGCCTGGGCTGCAGGAGCTCCCGTCGCCGCCGTCAAAGACATCCATCTCAGTGCGCGGATTTGACGATTCCCGTGTGCTGATTCTTGTCGATGGTGAACCCGTGGCCGGAGCGTTGATCGAGAGTCGCGATATCGGTCGACTCTCGACGATTGCGACTGAGCGGATTGAAATAACCAAAGGTCCGTCCAGCGTGGAGTTTGGCAGCGATGCGCTCGGCGGTGTGATCAACATCGTGCAGGCGGCGCCGACCAAGCGTCTGACCTTGGAGGCATTGGCGCGTCATGGCGGATTGGGGCGTCAGGAATCCACCGTGGGAGTGAGTCAGCGCGTGGGGAAGTTTGGTTACCGGCTGAATGGTGGCTGGCGTCAGTCGAACCGTGTAACCGGATACGATGCGGTCGGTTCGACGTTCGACCGCATTTACGATCTGCGCAGTGATTTGCGTTATGAGGTGAACAGTCGCCTTTCGTTGCGTCTCGACGTGCAGGCGTCGCAGGAGCGGCAGCGCTTTCCATTGGATGCGCAGTTCAACGGATTCATCGACAATCGCGGTGCGCAGGGTTTTATCGAAGCCAGGGCATCGGTGCTTGGCGGCAGTGTGCGGGCGCGCGCATTTCAGCAGGCATTCAACTACGAATATCGACAGGCGCGAGGGTTGTTGCCTATTCGCGGTTCGGCCGATTCGCTCGAGCAGCAGGAGCGGCAAGGGCGATATCTGCTCGCGTATACCCGTGTCGCCGGTCCACATGCAATCGATATGGGCGTGCAACGTTCGTTGCGCTCACTCGTGGCTCCCAGAAAGGTTGATGGAGACAGTGCGCGTGACGCGGTGACAGAGTTTTTTGCGCGCGATGCGTGGACGATCGGCGCCGTGCAACTCACCGCGGGTGCGCGTCACAGCGCGAGTTCGTTGTGGGGGAGTAGCACGAATCCATCCGTTGGATTGGCGTGGCAACTGTCGCCCTTCGTGAGATTGCGGTCAAACCTTGCGCGGGGCTTTCGTGCACCGGGATTCAAGGAGATTCGCTACACGTTCTTCAATCCGGCCGGCGGCTACACGCTTGTTGGAAACCAGACGTTGCGACCCGAATCATCTGTGAGCGGCACATTTGGCGGTACATGGGCGCCGTCGTCATCGTTGTCATTCGACGTTGAGGGCTACCGCAATGACGTTAACGATCTGATCGACTGGCGTTTTCAGGGAAACAACCTGGCCGGATACCAAGTCTACAAAAATGTGAATGTGTCGCGTGCGCGGACGCAGGGAATCGAGTCAAACGTCCATCTGCTTCGCGATGGAATCGATCTCACAATTGGCTACGACTTTCTGCGTGCACGCGATCTGAGCTTGGGGCTACCGCTGAGTCGTCGAGCGACACACACGGCGCGGGTGCGGGTTTCGCGGGAGTGGGCGGTGCGACAAGGCCTTTCGACCGATCTGTCTGCGCGCTACACCGGCAATGCGCCTCTCGTGGGAATTCCCAGTGGAGCACCGATCACGGGGCCGTTCTCGACGGAGGCAGGGATTATTGGGCGACAGGGTGCGTTTCTCGCGGTCGACGCACAGCTCCGCTTAAATCTGGCGAGAGGGGCGGAACTTTCGATGGGCGCAAACAACCTCCTGGATCAGCGACCAGTGCTTTGGACCCCCGCGTTTGCGCGGCAGCTGTTTGTTGGCGTACGGTTGCGATGGGTGGATTTGCAATAAAGTGCGTCCGTCCAACTGATGCAGCTACGCTACAAAAGTGTGGGGTTTTTGCGCCACACTGCGATGGTTAAAGCCGTCGCAAAACTGACCCAAATTGCGTAAGGAACAAAAAGCATGCCAGCGATCGGGTCGCGTTTCCAGAAGGCGATCATGGTCACGATGATCATCAATAAAAGGCAGATGACGTCTACAGTCGCGCCAAGCCCGGTGCGTCGGACAAAAAAGAACCAGCTCCAGAGCGCATTCAGCGCCAGCTGGATGGCATATAGTGTCAATTCACTACGTGCGCCCTCAAAGCCGTCGATGCGCCAAACCCGCCATGCGGCCACCGCCATGCAGACATAAAGCGTAGTCCAAGCAGGACCAAACGCCCAAGCAGGTGGGGCCCAGGTCGGTCGCTCGAGTTGCGCGTAGAAGGCAGATGCAGACCGGGCAGTGACCGCGCCGATGACCGCACCGAGGCTGGTTCCAACGATCCACGCTACGAGACTAAGAAGAGATTTAGACATTCTGAAGAATGGTGCAAAGAACTCATATGTGCCGAAACATCGCCACGAGCCCACGAAACCGCAGCCAAGTCATGCTCAATTGCGCGTGCCTTGGCTGCGAAAAATCGCGAATCAGCTCACGCGACGCTTACGTGCGAGCACGAGCACACCGGCGAGCCCTGCCGACATCAGCAGGTAGGTTGACGGCTCCGGAACAACGTTGGTGGAGACACTGCCCTGAATGCTAGTCACGCCGCCGTTGGAGGTCGGTGCCTGAAGATTGACTTGGCCTGGCGTCGTGTAGTTGATCGCTCCGATAGAAAAAGTGGTCGGAAGCGCATTCCAACGGAGACTTGACGAAGTTTTGTCCACTCCGCCCGCAAAAACGCCAATGAGCGTCTGAGAACCACCGGTCGGTGTGGTTTGCGTGAGCGTCAGGTTAAAGCCAACATCCGCAAACGATACCTGATTTTCGATCCCGCCGCTCACCGTGAAATCCCCGTATGACAGAAACGAGAAGTAACCGTTGTTCGTATCCAGCACAATCTGGTTGTTCGCCAGCGGGTTAAACGTGAGGGTCATGCCATTTTTCGTGCAGCTGATCCCCGCGCAGAAACCGGTGAAATTACCACTTGTGGAGTAGTTGACGGGGATCTGCGCGCTGGCAACCTGTGCCGTTAACGCGAGGCCAACCGCACTACTGACAACCTTCTGTGTCCATTTCATCACACTGCTCCAGCTAAGGGGTGATTTGAGACGCGCTCGAACAGCAAGCGACGTTTTCCAAACGTCTCAAGTCCCAGAGAGGAGCAAGGGACGTGCCAGAGTGAGCTGTAGATCTATGGGCGCAAAAGCACAAAATACCCAAACGCTCGACACGGCTGCGCATCCCAGATTCGCGCGTACTTTCGCCAATCTCACCATTTTGAGGAGCCCAGCGACATCACACCACTGCAGCCAAGGCCAACCGTACTATCTGTTATCCTTGGCTGCGGCGAATCGCCAATCAGCTCACGCGACGCTTGCGTGCCAATACGAGCACACCAGCGAGGCCAGCCGACATAAGCAAGTACGTCGAAGGCTCTGGAACCACATTGGTGGAAAGATCGCCTTGAACGGTCGTCAGGCCGTTGTTTGACGTAGGTGCCTGAAGATCGACACGACCCGGTGCTCTATAGTTGATCGGGCCGATGGCGAAACTGGTTGGAAGAGGGGTCCACCGGAGACTTGACGAAGTCCTGTCAATTCCGCCCGAAAATCCGCCCACAATGGTCTGCATACCACCGGTCGGTGTGGTCTGTGTGATCGTTAAGCTGAAGCCGACATCCGCGAACGACACCTGATTCTCGGCCGAACCGGTTACCGTGAACGATCCGTACGACAAAAACGAAAAGAAGCCGTTGTTCGAATCCAGCACAATCTGGTTATTCGAAAGCGGGTTGAAGGTGATGGTCATGCCACCCTTCGTACAGCTGAGGAGCGAGCAGAATCCGGTGAAAGTGCCGCCTGTGGAGTAGTTGACCGGTACTTGCGCGCTGGCAACCTGTGCCGATAGGGCAAGACCGATCGCACCACCAAGAACCTTCGTTGTCCATCTCATCATCATGCTCCTGGGGGGGTGAATAAGAGGCGGTGGATCAAAAGGCAGTTTTTTTATCACACACCTCAACTTTACATGGTGCAAACGGCGTGCCAGAGACAAGTATGTGACGGCGAACACAAGCGCGGTAAATCAAACCACCATCACTATCATACGCTTTCAATCCGCAAAGTGCAAACGGCGTGTCAGCGTCGGCTAAATTACTGCGTCTATTGGCGCGCGTTAGCCGACCCAGCACTCACAAGCCGACGCCGCGGGGCATCCAGTCGTTTCACAGCTGGCAATCCGAAGTTTTTGTGATGATGGCATTTATGCCCCCCGGGCCGCGCAGCGGGATGGGCCTGCGGTTGCCCCCTACTTCAGCGCTTCGTCCGAACTGGCCAACGAGCTCAGTAGTGCGCGCGCCAGTGACTCGGGAAATTCGTGAATCGCGATGTCGTGCGATGCACCCTCGGCCACATCCACCTGAGTGACAATTACAGTGAGCGATGGACCTTCACCAATCGGGTATCCGGACAGCAGCGCGCTACGCCCGGTGCGACGGTGCGTCATCGTTGCTTCCCACGCGCTGTCGTGCCGCCGGAGTTGTACGTCGTAGCAGCCGACGAGCGTGTGATGCATGCCGATTGATGCGCAGGCAATCACGCCGGCCGCAGCACTCCACGCGGCGTCGCGGTGCGGAAGCGCTTCACGCACGAAAAGATCGCTTGCGGCACCGGAGCCCGGCGTACTGCCTATGGCAGCTTCGAGCGCGTGTACAAACGCCGGCGCAAGGTGCGGCGCAGCAGCCGAGAGCTCGAGTGCGCGCGCCGCGTAGCGGAGTACCTGGCGTGTTTCGATACGATCGACGTCGTCGAAGAACCACGCACACGACGTGAACATTCGCAGTACGGCGCGCTCGAGTTCAAGCAGTTCGCGGGCGCGCTGCATGCCTGGTGCCGACTGGTGATCGGCCAGGTGCGCACGAACAAATGTTTCGAGCACCTCGCCATCCTGCGCAACGACGGCCCCGTACGCATTGCGCACGGCCCATGGGTCGTCGCGAAAGTGGGTCTGACCTTCACGCTCGAATACATCATGACAATGATCGGCGAGCATAACCAAAGCGTCGCGTAACGGACCGCGCCATTCCTGTGCGGGTGGGCGATTGCCATCCAGACGGCAGCCGCAGTTGCTGCGCCATCGCTCGACGCCGTGCGCGCAACTCCATGCGGACGGTGACACGAGCGCAACGTCGACGTTCGGAGGATAGTTGGCGACGAGCGCGGCAGGATTGGTGACCAGCCCCGTGCGACGAGCCGCGATCTGGACGAAGGCATCGGCAAGTGTGGAATCACCACCGCGATGATGGTGGCCGAACGTTTCGCCATCAGTCGCCAACGTCGTGCAACGCCGGATGCCGTCGTTTACGCTTTCCGGACGCGCCAGACGGTTGGCGAGCGTCGCGGCATCACGCAGCAATCCGCCAAACGCGACTTCGCCAGCGAGGTTGCCGTCGTACGGCAAAATTGCAATGTCTCGGCCGCTCGCGCCGCGCCATCGGACTGGCATCCCGTGTGTTCCCTCGGCGCCGTGCAGTTGATACGGTGCTAGGATCGTGAACCGGATGCCTTCCTGAGCAAGCACGTCGAGCGTCTCTTCGTCCACGGCGCACTCCGGAAGCCACATGCCTTCAGGATCGCGGCGAAAGCGTTTGCGAAAGTCTGCGATTCCCCAGCGCACTTCGGTGATCTTGTCGCGCCGCGATGCAAGCGGAAGGATGACGTGATGATACGGCGCGGCGATCGCGTTGCCGTGGCCCCAGCGGTGCACGCTAGCCGCGTCGCCGGCCTGCATCGCGGCGAGCGTAGCTGGCGCTTCTTTCTCGAGCCATTCGCACAGCGTGGCTCCAACATCGAAGGAGCACCAGCCGTACAAGTTGACGATGCGCGACAATCCAGAGCGCGCGTCCGGATCCCGCGGCGCCGCACGCTTGTCACGACGACGGGATTCAGCAACGCCAAGTCGGGCGTAGCACTCCCGATCGATGCGCGCGTTCCAATCGTGGTCGGGCGACGCCGATGGTTCCGCTTCGACAACTTCGAGCCACGGATCTTCACGCGGCGGCTGATAGCAGTGCGCATGCACGACCACCGATTGCTGCACTGTCGACATCATTGTCTCAAGGAAACGGGTGGATCTCAGCTGTGATCAACTTCGAATCAGCCGAGCTGTTGGGCGATCGACGTTGCACGTCGATACACCTCGGCATACCGCTGGGCGGAAAGCCCCCAGCCGAAGTCGCGCCCCATCGCGGTGTACACGCGTGGCTCCCACTGCTCGCGTTCGGCAAATCGGGTCAGGGCGCGCGACATGGCCCAGTCGAGCGCACCAGCCCGGAATTCTTCGAAGAGAAATCCCGTCACATCGTCTTCGACGGTATCGGCGATACCACCAACGAGTCGCCCGATGGGCAATGCGCCGTACCGCTGCGCCCGCATCTGCGTGAGACCGCACGGTTCGTATTGCGAGGGCATGAGGAACATGTCTGCACCCGCCATCAGACGATGTTCAAGCCGATCGGTGAAATCGAGCTGCACCCCAACATGACGCGGGCGTGCAGCGGCGAGTTGTGAGAGCGCATTCTCGTAGCGCTTCTCGCCTGCACCCAGAAAGACGAACTGTGCGTCGAGATTCCAGACCAGATAGGAATTGAGAATCAGATCGAGTCCCTTTTGTGTAACCAGCCGTCCGGTCATCCCGATGAGTGGCGTGCGCCGGCGTTGTGG
>JAYUWD010000560.1:0-2694 GCA_043753735.1 Gemmatimonadaceae bacterium | reverse complement strand
CGCAAGAGCGCAGTGGCGCGCGCGTTGAGCGCATTCCAGTTTACGAAGAACATCGACCGCGGCAGCTGGCCAAGGCAGAGATTCTCGCCCACCGTCATGTTCTCGCAGAACGCGAGCTCCTGATGCACCATCGCCACGCCGGCCGCGAGGGCATCGCGCGGCGACGTGAACTGCATCTCGCGTCCCTCGAGCTCGATCGATCCCTCGTCGGCCCGGT
Organism: Gemmatimonadaceae bacterium; assembly: GCA_043753735.1. Taxonomy (GTDB): domain Bacteria; phylum Gemmatimonadota; class Gemmatimonadetes; order Gemmatimonadales; family Gemmatimonadaceae; genus Gemmatimonas. The sequence goes on along the minus strand of JAYUWD010000560.1, from coordinate 2,477 downwards.
GCACGCCGGCCAGGATGCGGCCAAGCGTGCTCTTCCCCGCGCCATTCTCGCCGCAGATGGCATGACATGATCCGGCGGCAATGTCGAACGAGACATCGCGCAACGCCACAATGCCCGCATATCGCTTCGAGATGCCCCGAAAACGGATGGCCGGTGTAGCGCGTGCGCTCTCCACGGTGATGCGCCCTATTGCGGAAGCGCGAGATACTTCGGATCGACGTCGGAGAAGCCCCACGCCTTGAGCTGCCGCGCCCACGTGCCAAGGTTCTCCTTCGACACCTTCACGAGTTCCATCGGCACCTTCGCGGGTACCTCCTTTTTGAGGTAGACGTGATCGAAGATCGTCTTCACGGACACGTAGCCCCATTCGAACGTACGTTGCGCAAACAACACTGGCGCCAACCCGGCCTCGATGTACGGCAGTTCGGCAGGGAGCGCATCGACCGATACGATCTTTACGCGCTTCGGATCGAGATCGGTCAGCAACGTGCTGGTGAACAGCGCCCATCCACCAATCATCGCAAAACCCTGCACGTCGGGATATGCGCGCATGATGCGCATCACTTCGGCGGCGGCGTCCTGCGGCGTCTCCGCATGAAAGAACGCGTTGACGATGGTGATGCCCGGATACTTGGCGGCTGTTTCGCGCACACCGCGCACACGCGCCTGCAGATTCAGCGCGTTCTGGCTGCCGGCGATGATTGCGACCCTCCCCTTGCCGCCCATCTGTGACGCAAGCTCGTCCATGACCTGCGAGCCCATCAGCACATCATCGCCGCCGTAAAACGAAAAGCGCTTTGAATTGGCGACGTCCGAATCGAACGTCATCACGGGTACGCCGCGCGCCACCGCCTCGTCCACGGCACCGCGCACCTTGCTGGCATCGCTGGCCGAGAGCAGGATCGCATTCGCGCCACTGTTCGCCGCCTCGCTGATGCGCTGCGCCTGCACGGCGCCGTCCTCGTTGGGCGGCGTGAGCCAGTCCACCTTCACCGTCACGCCGTGCGCAGCCGACAGCTCGGCCGCGGCGGAGTCTGCGCCTTGTCGTGCCGACAGGAACACCGGGTTGGTGGAGCTCTTGGCGATCATCGCGATCGTGAACGTCTTGGCGCTTGCCGCAGCACTTTCAGCGGCAGGCTTTTCGCCACCACAAGCCGTCGCGAGCGTGAGCGAAACGGACGCGAGCGCGGCCAGCGGTCGTGCGCGCAGCAACTGTCGAAGCATCATGATCTCCCGAGTGGACGGACAAAAGTGCAAGCGATCGAAAACACGCAAACGAAAGAAACGAAGTGGAACGACAAAAGAGCCGCGATCACCGGCTCGCTGTGTCAGGGCTTGCCCGCAATCGGCGGCGCGTGCGTCACGGCACCCATGCGACGCGCCAGCAGCTTGGTGCCGCGCTGATCCAGCACCACGGCCACGATCATCGCGCCGCCGATGATTATCCACTCGTAATTCTGATCGAGATGCAGCGTGCGAATCGCCTGCCGCATCATGACGATGAGCAAGGCACCGAGCATCGCGCTCACCGCGCTGCCCTTGCCGCCCGTCAGGCTCGCGCCACCTACGACGGCCGAGGCGACCACATACAACTCATAGCCATTCGCATCGGAGGATGTCGCCGACCCATAGAACGCCGCCCCAAGAAATGCCGCGCCGCCCGCCGCGAGTCCGGAGAGCACGAAGACGCCAAGCTTGATGCGATTCACGTTGAGTCCGGAAAAGCGGCTCGCTTCCGGATTGCCGCCCACGGCGAAGATGTGTCGTCCCATCACGGTGCGTGTGAGGTAGATCGCGCCCGCCGCGGTGATCGTGAGCATGGCCAGCAGCGGCACCGGATACAGCGCCGTTCCCATGCCCAGCGATGCCTTGGCGACCGCCGTCAGCGATGTGGGGACGAGAATGCTCTCGGCGTGGCTGATGACGAAGGCGAGTCCACGCAGCATCCACATCGTCCCGAGCGTGATGATGAACGGGTGCACGCCCAAGCCGATGACCATCACGCCGTTCACGAGACCGCACAGCAGGCTGACCGAGACGCACACCGCGAGACCGAGCAGCACGGCGGTGGTAGGATCGATCGGTCCCACGGCGCGGAGCACCATCGCCATGGCGACGCCGGCCAGCGCGTAGATCGCGCCGACGGAAAGATCGATGCCGCCGGAGATGATGACGATCGTTGCACCCACGCCCATGATTGCAAACGCACTTGCGTCCGTGGCCATTTGGATGAGGGTGTACGCGTTGAGAAAGTTGTTGACCGTGCGGCCGCTCTGCGGGCTCACATGGGAACCGGCGGCGAGCGTGAGCGCGGTGCCCAAAAGCAGCATCACGGCGATGAGGCCGACCTGTGGGGCGCGCAGGGCGGACGCGACAAGCCTGTGGAGGGCTGATGGTGTGGCGATGGATTGCGTCACGTCAGGGTGAGCGGACTGAGTGAAATCGGCAGGAGGCGCCAACTTGCAGGCGGTTCGGTC
>JAYUWD010000559.1:0-8274 GCA_043753735.1 Gemmatimonadaceae bacterium | reverse complement strand
AGGGGATCTGGCGTTGCACAAGGCGATGCAACGGCTGCACGCGATGCCCACGATGCCGTCAAGCGATGAAGCGACGCGTCTGGCGGAACGGTGGGCGCCATGGCGCGCGGTTGCCGCTCGCATTTTGTGGCATAATTATCTCGAAGCGCAACGACTCGGTCGCAAGCACGTGTGAATCCTCTGGCAAACGCACCCATGTCCCGCCTGCTACTCCGTATTCCCGCGATCCTCGTTGTCGCGTCTGCATTCACAGCGACGACCGCGCGCGCACAGCCAACCGTCGATCCATCGCGCCTTTCGCTGGCGCGGATTTTCAGTTCAGGCGAATTCCGCGCACAACGTCCCGGTGAAACGACCTGGCTGGACGATTCGACGTATGCGACGCTCGAACCATCGACGGATGGCGGCGTGGATCTGGTGGCCTACAACGCATCCACCGGCGTGCGGCGCGTGGTTGTCGCGGCGAGCGCCTTCGTTCCGCTGGGTGCGACTGCTCCGCTCGATGTCGAAGGCTATCAGTGGTCGACCGACGGGTCGCGGCTGTTGATCTTCACGAATTCCGCGCGCGTGTGGCGCGAGAATACGCGTGGCGATTTCTGGGTGCTGGATGTCGCGGCGAAATCGCTGCGTAAACTGGGCGGCACGAGTGCCGTTCCGCAGACGTTCCAATTTGCGAAGTTCTCACCCGATGGCCAGCGCGTCGCGTATGTGCGTGAACACAACATTTACGTCGAGTCACTAAGCGATGGTGCAATTACCGCACTTACCAACGACGGGTCGCGGACCGTCATCAATGGCACGTTCGACTGGGTGTACGAGGAGGAATTGTCGCTGCGTGATGGCTTTCGTTGGAGCCCGGACGGAACCGCCATCGCATATTGGCAACTCGACGCAAGCGGTGTGCGTGATTTTCTGCTCATCAACAACACCGATTCGCTCTACAGCTTCACGACAGCGGTGCAGTATCCGAAAGCGGGGACAACCAATTCAGCGGCACGCATCGGTGTCGTGAAGATTGCCGGTGGTGCGACGACATGGCTTGCGGTTCCCGGCGATCCGCGCAACAACTATCTCGCGCGCATGGATTGGGCGGCGAACAACAGCGACGTGCTTGTGCAGCAGCTCGATCGTCGTCAGCAGGTGCGCACCTTCTGGATGGGGAACGCGGCCAACGGACAGGTACGCACTGTGTTCGTCGAGCGTGACAGTGCGTGGGTGGACATCTACGACGATCTCGTGGGCTATGGCAACGGCCCGAGCGTACACTGGGTTGGCGGGAAGAAGGAGTTTCTCATTCTCGCGGAAGTCGATGCATGGCGGCATGTGTATGCGATCACGCGCGACGGTGGAAAGCGGCTGGTGACCAACGGCGCGTACGATGTGATGCAGGTGGTGCACATCGACGACCGGCGCGGCTGGCTGTACTTCAATGCATCGCCGAGCAATGCGACGCAGATGCAGCTGTGGCGCACTCGGCTCGATGGCAGTGGGAAAGCGGAGCGGATCACGCCGGCGACGATGGGTGGTACGCACAGCTACAGCATCTCACCGCGCGGCAGCTTCGCGATGCATCAGTGGTCGTCGTTCAGTACGCCTGCGACATACGACCTGGTGGCGTTGCCGAGTCACGCGGTGCAACGCACAATGGTGACGAACGCGCCCCTCAAGGCGAAGTTGGCCACGATTGCGCAGGCGCCCGTCGAGTTCATGCAGCTTCCGATAGGCGATGGTGTCACCGTCGACGCGTATGTCATGAAGCCGCCCAATTTCGACGCGGGCAAAAAATATCCGGTGCTGTTCACGGTGTACGGGGAGCCCGCCGCGCAAACCGTCGTCGATCGCTACGGCAGCAGCACTTGGCTCTGGCACCTCATGCTGACGCAGCAAGGGTACATCGTCGCGAGTATCGATCAGCGTGGCACGCCGGCGCCCAAGGGTCGTGATTGGCGCAAAGCCGTACGCGGCCAGATGGGAGCACTGCGAGTGAAGGAGCAGTCGGCGGCCGCACGGTCAATCGGGCGACTCGCGTATGTCGACTCGACGCGCATGGGGGTGTGGGGGTGGAGCGGCGGTGGATCGTCCACGCTGTTGCTCATGTTTCGCGCGCCCGACGTGTATCGGATGGGAATGTCCGTGGCGCCAGTGGCTGACGTACACAACTACGATACGATCTATCAGGAGCGGTACGTTGGGTTGCCAACGACCGATTCACTCGCGTACCGCGACGCTTCGGCGGTGAATTTTGCGAGTGGTCTCAAGGGTGATCTGCTGGTGGTGCATGGCACCGGCGATGACAACGTACACTTTCAGGGAACCGAGCAGTTGATCAACGCGCTTATCCAAGCAAACAAACCATTTCAGATGATGGCATATCCGAACCGCACGCACGGCATCTACGAAGGTGCAGGCACCACGCGACATCTGTATGAACTGTTGACGCGGTATCTGCATGAGCACCTGCCGGTGAACGTGGGCAACAGTCCATGACGCGGTGGTCGCTCATGTCGGTGCGAGTGTTTTGTGTGGAGATAGGGGAGAGGGGATGATGAAACGAGTAAGTGCGCGAGTGGTTGCGCTGCTGTTGCTGGTGGCATGCAAGGGGAAAGGGCCGCCGCCGTCGTCTCCGATGGTGGTGGCGTTCTATGCGATGCGCATTGCGTCACATTCGACGGGAGCGCCCAAGGCCGATGAACTGCGTCAGTTTGCGCCCTTTTTTTCCGATACGTTGACATCCCTGCTCAGGGCCGCTGGTGCGCTGCGTGATCGAGAAGCGAAGCGCGCGCCTGGTGAAAAGCCCCCGTATGTCGAGGGCGATCTGTATTCGAGCATGTTTGAAGGGCCAACGTCGTTTGTCCAACTGCAAGATTCCGCAGCGGCTACGCAACACAAGTCGGTCGTGCGATTCACGTATGTCAACAGTGGTCAGAGCTACAGTTGGACGGACACCGTACGACTTGGCCGCAAGGGACGTGTTGAGGTCATCGAGGACATCGCCTACGGTGGTGCTGGCGAATTTGGCAACCGCGGAACGCTGCGCACGTCACTCGAAGCCGCGTTGACGCAATCTCCGGCCAAGCCGTAGCGCTTTCGTCCCCCGCCAAGGTTCTCGCCTCCTACTTCACCGGCGCTCGTGTGAACAGCACATAATCCCCGCGTTCGGCGTACTCTGCGCCGTTGGCCTTGGCGAGATCGGCGACGGGAAGTGCGCTCAACACAACGATTTTTGCGGACGGCGCGCGACGGCGCGTACGTTCGACGGTGCCCATGCGGCCGTCGCTGTGAAATTGGCCGTCGACGTGCATCACGATCGCGCCCTTGCCCGCCTTTGCCAGTGCGGCGGCAACTGATTCGCCCATCGTCTCATCTTTCACGCACTGCGCCTGATAGATGCGATCCATGGTGGTCTCGCTCATCTGCGGGCCCGCGTTTGCACCGTGCCCCGTCATCTCCCCGACGAACTTCTTGTAGTACGCATCCTTGGGACAGCTGTTCTCCTTCGCTGCATACGCGCGTTCAGTCGCGTTTGCGGTATCGAGCACCGGAAGCCCAACTTTGTTTACGGCGCTCGCCAAACGACGCGGCACGTTTGCCGCCACGACCGGCCAGCCGCGAATGCGCGCGAGTTCCACCATGCCGCGATAGTCGGTGGCATACCGGTCCCATGGGCGCGAGCCAGCCAGAAAATCCTTTTCGCTGATCGCGCCGACAAGGTAACGATCGAGCAAAGGCTGCACGTCGCGTTCAAACATTTCCAGCGAGAGCACGACGTTCTCGCGCTCTGCGCCCAGTGCGGCGAGTACAGCGAGTTCGGCCGCGTGTGTTCCCGGATCGTCGTGTTGTTCCCCGAAAAAGACCACGTCCACGCCACTCATCGCCTGCGCCAATCGTGCGAACGAAATGAAGCGTGCAGCCTTCGTATCGTAGATGCGCAGGTTGGTTGTGCCCTTGTTCGCATTCGTAGCCAACGGGGTGCCACCCAGGCGCGCGTTGGATGCGCAAGCGCTGAGAATGACGGTGGCGATTGCGCAGGCGACGGTGAGCGTGTGCGACCTTGATGCAACCTTGGATACAGGCATGCGGTAGTCCGGGATGGTCGATGCGTGATGGATCGAGGACAGATCGATGCACGGTGAATATGGCCTTCGGTCGCGGTGATGGCCCCGGTGTGGTACTCTTGGCCTCTGCCTCGTCTGTTCCCCATCGAAACGCATGACGACCCTACACGCCGACCGCCTGAACACCCGCTTTGCCAACCGCTGCCGATTCGTGGCGGCGCTTACGATCGCGCTCGTGTGTCTGGCGCTCCCCATTGCCCCGGCGTCCGCCCAGTCGTCGATTGTGATCGACGGCCCGCCGGCGCCGGTGGCTCCGGCGGTGATCACGCGCGACGCTGCGCAAAGGGCGACCGTGCGCGCCATCAAGCTGACTACGCCGCTCAAGCTCGACGGCGTGCTCGATGAACCGGTCTACACGCAGGAAGCGCCGTTTGGCGGACTGATTCAGGTGGCGCCTGATGCCGGCGCACCGGCGACCGAGCGCAGCGATATCTGGATCACCTACGACGATCGCAACATCTACCTGTCCTGTCGCTGCTACGACTCGGCGCCGCCGGCGGAGTGGATCGTGAACGAACTGCGGCGCGATACCGGTGGATTGCGCAACAATGAACACATCGGCGTACTCTTCGACACGTTCTACGATCGGCGCAGTGGCTTTGCCTTCTACACCAATCCCCTTGGTGCGCGCGCCGACTACTCCATTGTCGACGAAGGCGGTTCGAACACCGACTGGAACCCCGTCTGGACGTCGAAGGTGGGCCGCTTCGATGGCGGGTGGACCGTCGAGATGGCGGTCCCCTTCAAGTCGCTCCGATATCGGGCCGGGGCGGATCAGGTGTGGGGCATGCAGATCCGCCGCTCGGTCCGACACAAGAACGAGTGGGAGTATCTCACGCCGGTGCCGCGCATCCTGGCTGGGCCGCAGGCACTCAACCGCGTGTCGGCAGCCGGTACGCTGGTGGGGCTGGATCTGCCCGAAGCCGGCATGAACATCGAGCTCAAGCCGTACGTGGTTACTCGTGTCACCACCGACCGGCTGCGGACGCCGCAAATCAACAACAGCTTTGGCAGTGAAATTGGCGGCGACATCAAGTACGGCGTCACCCCCAATCTCACGGCGGACCTGACCGTCAACACCGATTTCGCGCAGGTTGAAGCCGACGAACAACAGGTCAACCTGACGCGATTCAGTTTGTTCTTCCCCGAGAAGCGTGACTTCTTCCTGGAAGGTCGCGGGATCTTCGATTTCGCGCGTGGCGGCAACGGTGCGTTCGGCGGGAGCGGCGGCGCCGACACGCCACAGCTGTTCTACACGCGGCGCATCGGACTCGATAACGGCGGCGTCGTTCCGATCAACGTGGGCGGCCGACTGACCGGGAAGCTTGGCAAGTACGCGATCGGATTGATGAACATCGGTACGTCGGGCGACGCAGCGATCAAGGCGGAGCCGACAAATTTCACGGTGGTGCGGGTCAAGCGCGACGTCTTCCGGCGCAGTTCGATCGGTGCGATGGTCACCAACCGGTCGGTGGCTACGTCGGGCAACGGATCGAACGCGGTATACGGACTCGATGGGGCGTTCCTGCTCACACAGGCGGTGACGGCCGGCGCATACTGGGCGCAAAGTCAGACGACGGGTGTGACAGGTAACGACCAAAGTTACCAGGGACGGTTGGACTACAGCGTCGATGCGTTTGGCGCCAAAGCCGAGTTTCTGTCGGTGGGGCGCAACTTCGATCCGCAAGTCGGTTTTCGTCGGCGCTCCGACATCAATCGCTCGTTCGGCGAAGTGCGATTCAGCCCTCGGCCGGTGAGTCAGGCGATTGTACGAAAGTTTACGGGCACCGCGTCGGGCGAGTACGTCGAGAATGGCGTCGGCGTTGTGGAAACGCGCGTGTGGCGTGGACATTTCGATACCGAGTTTGCAAACAGCGACGTGGTCGGTTTCGATGTCACGCGCAACTACGAGTTCCTGCGACGGTCTTTCACGCCGTCGGGCGCGTCCGTCGCCATTGCACCGGGCGGATATGCCTTTTCAGATGTCGCGCTGTCGTACGCCTTCGGTGCGCAGCGACGCGCGTCAGGCACGATCAGGGTGCAAGGCGGACAGTTCTACGATGGCACGATCCGCAGCGTGACGATCGGACCCGGGAACGCGTTTTCGACCGCGCGCATTGCCGTCATGCAACGTCTCGCAGTCGAGCCGACGTTTTCGATTACGCGTGTCGACCGGCCCACGTCGTCCTTCACCACCCGACTCGTGCGGGCGCGCGTGGACTACGGATTCACGCCACTGATGTTTGCGAGCGCGCTGGTACAGTACAACTCGGCCGATCGCGCGTTCAGCACGAACCTGCGATTTCGCTGGGAGTATGCGCCCGGCAGCGAACTATTTCTCGTATACACCGACGAACGGGACGTGCGCGACGAACGGTACGCCACTCCGACCACCGTGCGCGGACTTAAAAATCGCGCGCTGGTTGTAAAGATCAATCGACTGTTTCGCCATTAGTGGCCGAACTCGCGTCGCAGCATGGCGCGTCGTTCACGCCACGGCAGGGTGGCAAATCCGCGATGGTCGTTGTGTCGAATTCAAGGTTTGATCACGAGTTTCACCTCATTCATCCGGCGAGTCTGCGACACATACGCACTCACCAGGCTCTCATGCCCGTCCGCCCCAACCGCCGCCACACCAAACACCCAATCATCGATCGATACGCCCGGCAGCACGAACTGCGTCACGTTGCCCACCGACTGCGCATGCTCCCAGCTGTTGCTCCAGCTGTCGCGCCAATAAATGCGATACGCGACGGCACCCGGCACCGCGGTCCACTGCAGATTTGCATCATAGCCCGAGGGATTGCGCGACAGGCGCGGTGATCCACGCTGGTCCGTCACCACCGGTGCCTGCGGTGCCAGCGCCAACGACGCAGCGCTGGCCGCGTTCACTCGCACGTTCTGCGCGAGATAGCGAAAGTCCACGCCTTCGAGCAGGTCATTCGCGTTGTGCTGGCGGTTGAAGTTTTCGTTGGCTTCGCGGAACACGACGGCGGGAAAGTTGTTTGCGGTGAAGCTCGAATGATCACTGCCGCGACCGAATCGGTCCTCGCGCGCCATGAGGCGGATGCGATGCGACGGCACGTAAACCGCAGCGATGCGCTCGATGTAGCGTGCAAGCGAACGCGACATGTTGTCCTCCGGTCCGAGCGAGTAGATGCGCACGGTCTTCGCATCGACCTGCCCGTTACCGCCAAAGCTGTTGCCGATGATGTCGTTGTTGAAATTCGCCTCCACGACGACCTTGTCCGCCGCAAGCTTCTGTGCATGCGCCATGGACCCGATCAGCCCCTGCTCCTCGCCCGCCCAGCACATGAACACCAGCGTTGCATCGAACTCGATCCCGCTCTCGGCGAACACCCGCGCCAGCTCCATCGTGAGCACGGTGCCACTGCCGTCGTCGTTCGCGCCGGGGGCTGCGTTGTCGTTGATGTCGGTGCGCGTTCCCTGCGGGTTTGACGAGCCTGCATTGAGCGCCGCCTGACCGCCCGACCCGAGGTTCACACTGTCGTAGTGCCCGGTGATGTAAATGCGACGCGGTGACTTGCCCGGCAAAATAGCCATGACGTTCCGCAGCTCGACGTCGCGCGTGATGCGTCCCTGCTGCGCGATCTGGTGCGTGTCGAACGACAGTTGGAGCTTGGGGCTCGACCGCTTGAGTTCATCGTAGATCCACTGCCGAGCCGCGCCGACACCGCGCGCCGTGCTGGTGGCATCGGAGAGCGTGGAGCGGGTCACGAACGACACGAGTTTGGTGTCGAGCTCGCGCAGCCGCTGCTCCGACACGGCGGCGACGAGCTTCTCGACGCGCGGGTCGGCGTCGGGAGACGGTACGCGCTGCGCGGTAGCGGCCAGCGGCAGTCCGGTCAGGAGGGCCAGCGACCCGATCAGCCGACGGGCGGGTTGCAACGTGGCGCGTGCGAACAGAGTCATGGCAGGGGCGAGGGCGGGATGAAGCGCGGCAGTAAGTGTGCCCTGCAATTAAACAGCATAGCTGCAGAACAGTCAGGAGTACGCATGCGCGCCAGTCGGACGCATCCGGCCCGCGAATTGCACTCTCGTGGGCTTCGGTCGAATTGCAGAGTCTTCCACCCGCATCGGATGCCGTTGAAGTGAACTTTGCTCGGATAGATGCCACAGAATCCCTTTTCGCCACGGT
>JAYUWD010000558.1:0-2705 GCA_043753735.1 Gemmatimonadaceae bacterium | reverse complement strand
AAGCAACCTCGTGGCTGAAACCCTGTCGCCGGGGGCGCGTATGGCCCCCTGCCAATGACCTCCTCACGACTCCATCACATGCGCATCACTGCACTCATGCTCGCGCTGGCCACGGCCAGTGAGGCGTTGTTCGCACCAGCGCTGTCTGCGCAAACCACAGCGGCCAATGCGCCAGCGCAGGGCTCAGTGCTGACCCTCGCAGACGCCATCTCCCTCGCGCGCCGCAACAATCCAGGCTTCGCGACCGCGACCAACGCGCGCCGCTCTGCGGCCGCGATCGTGCGCGCAGCAAATGGCGCCCTTCTGCCAAGCGTCAACACCAGCTTCGGGAGCAGCTATCGCGAAGGCCGTCAAACGTTTTTTCAGGGGCAAGCGTTCGGCGCAACAAACGACCAGCTCTCGACTGATGTCAGCGGCTCTGCGCAGTTGAACATCTCGGTGGGAGCGATCAACGATCGTCGACAGGCCAAGTTCAATCAAAGTGCGACCGAGTCCGACATCTCGGCCGCGGAGCAGCGTCTGCGTACCGATATCACTGCCCAGTATCTGGCCGCATTGCAGGCGCAGGCTCGCGCCACGCTGCAGGACACGCTCGTTACTACAACCACCGCGCAATTGCAGCTCGCGCGGGCGCGGCTTCAGGTCGGTTCCGGCACGCAGCTTGATGTGCAGCGCGCCGAGGTCGCAGACGGACAGCAGCGTGTAGCCGCACTGAACGCGCGCAATCAGGCCGCGATCGAAATCGTCCGTCTTGTGCAGCAGGTAGGCGTGACCGCTGATCCAGGACTCCGCCTCGACCCAAACCTGGCGGCGACACCCAGTCTGGAGTTGCAGACAATTCTGGATATGGCGCGCAAGACCAATCCGCAGCTGGAAGGCCTTCGTATGCGTGAGGAGGGCTCGAAGCGTGCCGTCGCATCGGCGAAGGGCAGCTACTATCCGTCGCTCGCACTGTCGGCCAGCCTGTCCGGCTTCACTAATCGCTTCACCGACACCAGGCAGCTGCTCTCCAGCGGAGAGCTCGGTACGTTGTCCTCCAGAGCCAGCTGCATTCGGTCTGAAGAAGTGCGCGCTGCACTCAATCTCGCGAATACCCTGTCGCAGTGTCAGGGAATCGCATTTACATCGGCGCAGGAACAGAGCATCCGCGATTCGCAGGGGAGGTATCCGTTTGCCTTCACCCGGAACCCGTATAGCCTGAATGCGTCACTTTCGTTGCCTATTTTCAACGGGTTCCGGCGCGAGCAGCAAGTTGAGGCGGCGACGGTGCAGCGGCGCGATGCCGCCAACAGTCTTCGTACGCAGGAGCTCAGGTTAACGGCTGATGTCACCGCTGCGTACCTCTCGTTGACGACATCGCAGCAGACGGTCGCACTGCAGGTGCAGAACGTTGCGACCGCACGCACGGTGCTGTCGCTGGCGCAGGAGCGGTATCGTGTCGGAGCGATCAGTCTGGTTGAACTCGTGCAGGCCCGTGGTGATTTCGAGAGAGCAGAAACCGATCGAATCAATGCAGTCTATGACGTACAACGGGCGTTCACCGTGCTGGAAGCCGCGGTCGGCCGTCCCCTTCGCTAACCGGAAGAATTCATGACCAGGACCGTGAAGTTTGGGATCGGCGGCGTGTTGGTTATCGCCGTTGCAGCCCTGGCCTACGTAAGTGCCAAAAAGAACCAGTCCAAGGCAGTCGAGGTCCGCACCGAAAAGGTCGAGTCCCGTGACCTGGTCGCCTCCGTGACGGCGAGTGGACAAATTCAGCCGCGCACGAAGGTCAACGTTTCGGCCGACGTGACCGGCAAGATCGTGAATCTTGCGGTGAAAGAGGGAGACATCGTCAAGAAGGGGCAGTTCCTGCTCCAGATCGACCCCGAACAAGTGACAGCGGCACTGCAGCGCGCTGAGGCTTTCCTGGCATCGTCGAGGGCGCAGGAAGCACAGTCCCGCGCGAATCTGTTGCAGGCACAAAGGAATTACGAGCGGCAGGTTGCGTTGAAATCGTCGGCGGCGCTCGGCGTTTCCGAAGAACAGCTCGAACAGTTGAAGACGCAGTCGGAAGTGAGCAGGGCGTTGGCGGAAGCGGCGAAATTCAGTGTCGTGCAGGCGGTCGCGTCCGTGCGTGATGCGCGCCAGGCGCTCACGCGCACCACGATCGTCGCGCCAATGAGCGGCAAGATCACGCGCCTCGTCGTGGAACAGGGCGAAACCGCGATCATGGGTACGCTGAACAAGGACGCCGCAACGCTCCTCACCATCAGTGACATGAGCGTGCTCGAAACGAAGGTCAAGGTCGACGAGACGGACGTCGCGCGCATCAGCGTCGGCGACTCGGCCATCATCCAGATTGACGCTTTCCCCGACACGACATTCATCGGCCGGGTCATCGAGATCTCCAACAGCTCCGTCGCCAAGAGCGGCAGTACCACGGCAACCAGTGATCAGGCCATCGACTACGAAGTCCGCGTGCAACTCCTGAACCCACCCAAGGAGACGCGCCCTGACTTCTCGGCGACGGCCAAGATTGTGACGGCCAACCGCAAGAAGGTGCTCTCGATTCCGATCATCGCGCTCACGGTTCGTGAGAACGAAAAGCTGCCGAACTCGGATACCGCCGTGACGGTGGGACGCGGTCAGCCCACCAAGGAAGTGGGCAAGCGCGACGTCGAAGGTGTCTTTGTGGTGGGCACCGACAACAAAGTCAGCTTCCG
>JAYUWD010000557.1:0-2705 GCA_043753735.1 Gemmatimonadaceae bacterium | reverse complement strand
GGCAGCTGTCTCCCCGATGGAGCGCGCGCCGACAACGTGCGAAGCTCAAACACCTCGTGTCCGGTCGGAGCTGCGACGCTCCCCCACTTCCCAGCGGTGCTGCCATGTCAACACTCCTCGACCAACCATTCGCAATCCCCCCGCGCGACGGCGCAGTGCACAACGGCCCGGTGATCGTCGCCACCGACGGTGCCCCCACGTCGCACGAAGCGCTCTTCAGCGCGGCGCAGTGTGCGTCGTCGGTCCTCGGCGGACAGATCGAGGTGCTCGGCGTGTGTCCGCCCACGCCCGGCGTCGCGGCCGGAATGGAGCTGTTGCCGGCACCGGTGGAGCTCGACGAACTCCGACGCCAAGGCATGCTCGAGGAGGTGCGTCGCGTCGTTTCCATTGCAGCCGCTGAACGCCCGTCCTGGCCGTGCGACGTACTGCTTGGCAATCCGCCCCGCGTACTCGCGTCCGAAGCCGCTCGTCGCGGCGCTTCGATGCTGGTGATGGGGATCGGTCGACACAATCCGCTTGATCGTCTCTTCGGCACCGAAACCACGCTCGCGACGCTGCGGGAATCGACGGTACCCGTGCTGGCAGTTGGCGCACATTTCTTGTTACGCGCGCATCACGCTCTTGTGGGCATCGATTTCAGTCCCGCGAGTTTCACCGCAGCACAGCTCGCGTTGATGTTGGTCGGCGCAACCGGAAAGCTGACGCTCGTACACGTCCGTCCTCGATTCGAACATCCCTCGAGCGACTGGCAGGCGTGGGATCTCGAGTACGGGCGCACGCTGCCGCCGCTTTTCGATCAGCTGCGCGCGCAGCTCAATGCTCCATCGACGGTGATGCTCGAGAGCGTGACGGTACGTGGCGATGCGGCGCCAGCGCTGCTGGCGTTTGCGCAGCAGGCGAATGTCGACCTGATCGCCATCGGGGCGCAGCGACACAGTTTGATGGAACGACTCGTAGTCGGATCAGTCGCGACACGTGTGCTGCGAACCGCGCAGTGCGCCGTGCTGGCGGTACCCGCTCAACGCGCAGCGGCGCAATAGCACGATGTAGAATAGTGCGGATAGCGGGGAGACGGCGGGGGCCGTGCAACTGCGGGAAGTCACTGCACAGGGTGTCGCGAGACGCGGTAGATTCGGCGATCGCCCCGCTCACCCTTACCGCGATTGCCATGTCACTGCTGCGTTCAGCCCCACACCATCTCCGTTCGCTCGTTGTCGCGCTCACAACATCGTTCGCGCTTCCGTGCTTTATCGCGGCACAACCGTCCGCGACCTCACCTGCCGCGCGGACGAGTGCAGCGTTCGAGGCTGTTCGTCTCGCACGCATCGATTCGACGGTGCAGAAGATGGTCGCCGACCAGCGCATTCCTGGTGCGGTGGTGATGTTGGTGCGGGATGGAAACATCGCGTATCACAAAGCATTCGGAGTGCGCGATCTGGTGACTAAAGCACCGATGCAACGCGACGATATCTTCCGCATGGCCTCGCAAACAAAAGCGATCACGTCACTCGCCGCCATGATGCTTTGGGAAGAAGGGCGCTTTCAACTTGACGACCCGATCTCGAACTATCTGCCGGAGTTCAAGCAGATGAAACTGTTGACCAAGTTCAACGCCAGCGACTCGAGCTACGACGCGAAACCCACGCAACGCCGCATCACGATTCGACAGCTGTTCACGCACACGTCAGGGCTCGACTATCCGTCGATCGGCAGTGAAGAGTTTCGCGCCATCTATGCGAAGGCCGGTGTGCCGTCGGGCATCGGCACTGACGACGCAGTTCTCGCCGACAAGATTCGCATTCTTGCCACGCTCCCGCTCAAGCACGAACCTGGCGAACGTTTCACGTACGGGCTGAGCGTCGACGTGTTGGGTCGGCTCGTCGAAGTGCTTTCTGGAATGCCACTCGATCGGTTCTTTCGCACGCGCATCTTCGTACCGCTCAAGATGAATGACACGTGGTTTGCGCTTCCGGCCGACCGGCGCTCGCGTCTCGTGGCATTGCATCAGGAAAAGGACGGCAAGCTCACGTCCTCACGTGCAGTGGATGGCGGGATGGACCCCGACTACCCGAATCACGACATCAAATACTTCTCGGGCGGCGCAGGACTGTCAGGGCCGATTGGCGACTACGCGCGCTTTCTGCAGCTGTTCCTCAATGGCGGCGAGCTCGATGGCGTGCGTCTGCTCAGTCGCAAGACGGTGGACATGATGCTCACCAATCAAATTGGCGCATTGCAACCGGCATTCGGACTCGGCTTCGCGCTCGAGACCGCGCAAAACGATTACGCCAACCCGGCCACCATCGGCTCGTTTTCATGGGGCGGTGCATTCGCGACAACGTACTGGGCCGATCCGAAAGAACGGCTCGTCGCGCTGATGTACACAAATATCTACGGATCGACGGCGCGCACGGGCGAGATCTTCAAGACGCTCGTGTACTCGGCGCTCAAGTAAGCGTAGAATCCAGTCGTTTTCTCGTTGCTGCGTCCGTGCCACTTCTGCTCTTGTATCCGTTTCAATCCGAAGCTCAGAACACACGAACGTTGATGTACCGCCGCGGATTTTTCTTGACGTCGGCTACGAGTGCCCGCAGCTCAGACACGAGCGAGTCGCTGTTCTGGTAAAGGCGCGGATCGTTCACCATGCGGCCGAACGTTCCCTGACCGCTGTTCATCTTGCTGAAGACGGAATCGGCGCGCGACAC
>JAYUWD010000556.1:0-2710 GCA_043753735.1 Gemmatimonadaceae bacterium | reverse complement strand
ATGCTGCCGGTCACGTGCGAATCCATCGCGCGCACATCAAGATCCGTCAACGCGTATTCGGCGTTGTTCGCGTCAGCGAGGGTGTGCATGTGCACACTCGCCGACCCGGCCCCAGTCGTCGGCAGCACTTCCCAGATCCACGTCAGATCGGAAAGTCCAGCCTGCGTTTTGACCTTTACATCGTAGCGAAGCGGGCCCTTGTCGTGCCACGAAATTGTCCCCTCCGCTGTCCCGGTCGACGCTGGGAGTTTCACCTTGGGGAGCGAGAGCCGGAGTGAATCGCCAGTCCAACGAATCGTGCCGGCGGCATCCACGATCCGGATCGGCGGATCGGAAATCGTACCGCACAACGAATCGATTTCCATGGATGACGGCTTGTGCGTTGGCTCGGCGATGATCGCATCATGCGCGACCACTCGTGCCAACACGATGCGACGCCGCTCGAGCAGTCCGCCCGGTACGTGGAGGATGTCGTGCAAACTGTCGCGCACGGCGATGACGCTGTCGCGTGCGGCTCCTTTGAAACCCGAGTACGGTGACCACGGTGCGACGGTAGTGATTGCAAGTGCAGTTACCGTCAGCGAATCGATCCGAATGTCGCTGGAATAACCGGGCTTTGCAGTCGGCAATGCCTTGGTCGTATCACCGGAAATAATGTGCGCGATATTCCACGGTCCTTTGAAATCCTGCTTCAGATCCACCCGTACGCCACGTAGCGACAACGTGCGGATGTGGATTGCCTTGTCGAAGAGCACGCCGACCAGGTCAATCCTGCCAACGAGGCTGTCCGCGTGAACTACCGGAACACCCGCCGTGTCGAGCAACGACACATCGCCCGCAATGATGTGCGTCAACCCGATGTCGTATAGCACGCCCACCTTGAGTGACGCGCGACCGCCAAAAATACGGGTGGCCTGACGTTCGACGACGCCAAGCAACCATGTGCGGCCCCTGTCGCTACGGGTGGCGAGCACATAGCTGAGCGACACACCACCCATGACTGCGGCAATGATCGCGAGTGCCCACCAAAACCGTCGCACGCGAGCGGTCATCAGAACGCCTGCCCCAGGCCGAAGTGAAAGGTGAGGCGAGACAACACGCCCTTTGACGTCGGCGGTTCGTACGACGCGGGACAGTTGAATATGCTGCCCGGATTGGTCGGGCTTATCGACACGTTGTTCCCCGGACTCGCGCACTGAATCGTGCCGTTGTTGCCGTCCTTGTCCTTCGCCGTGAAGTACAATGCGCGCCCTGTTTGCGGGCCATACGGCGAGTACCCGATATCGACGCGAAAAGGGCCAACCGGTGTCGTGAGCCGGAGTCCGAGTCCTGGGGTCACGCGAAGATTCGTGAACCGGAAAGGATCCGACGCGCCTTCCCACACATTCCCCGCATCGATGAACGCAGCGACTTGAAGTGCTTGCGCCAACCATGGCACCGGCCGCCGCCACTCGGCGTTGGCAACGATCAACGCGGTTCCGCCGCGGGGAACGGCGCGCGTGAACCCCCGCCCCGGCGGCACCTCGATGATCGGGTTCCCCTCTGCGCTTGTGCGCGGCACCACACTGTCAACGACATACACCACGGGGCCAAGCAGATTCTGCTGAAAACCTCGCACCGAATTTTGTCCGCCCGCAAAGAGTCGTTCTTGCTGCGGTATGAGCGGCGAGCCATCCACGAGCTCTGCACCCGGCGCGAATGCGCGCGCGAGCTGCAGCCGCGTCGCGATGGTACCGCCAAGAAATTTCAGATATGTCGATCCTTCACCTGTCGCACGATAAAAGCGCAGCGATGACACGATCTCGGAAAATGTCTGGCCTGCCCGGAACTCACCGCGAACACGACCACCGTGCGTCGGATTCACCGGATCGTTCGCTCGATCGTATGACACGCCCGTGCTCAGCAGGCCGAGGCCGCGCCCGAAAAACGAGAGGATGTAGTCTTCAGGACGACACTGTCCGAAGCGCGTGCAGGAGACGACAGGATCGGTGATCGTCCGACCATTTTCGTATTGGAATCCGGTCGTGTACGACGTGCGTCTGCCGTATTGACCCGAAAGTTCGACCAGCATACCGATGGACGTTTCGCGCAGATAGGCAAAGGGTTCGCCGCGACGTTCACTGTAAATCGTGAGGCGGGGCGCAAGCGCATAACGAAAAAGCTGGGTGTTCGACAACGTGCTGCCAACGTAGTAATTGAGCTTCTCGCTAAACGGGTCTTTACGCAGCGCGCCCGAGCAGAGCGAGGGCGCGAAATCCACAGGCGCGCCAATCCCGATCTTCGATGCGCGAGCGGACAGCTCCACGCGACGGCCAACGCCCAGAAATCCGCGATCGGTGATGCGCCCCTGCGCCCGAATGCAATCCTGTGTTGCCCACCCCAATCCAACTCGCGCGCTCCGCACTTGCGCTTCCGCAACCCCGATCCTGAGATCGATCAGTGAATCGGTTCCTGCGCCAACCGTTGTCTCTGTGTCGATCAGGACAAGGCGAAAAGCGTCGGTGCGATAAAGATTGCGTTGTGCATCAAGAATGGAACTGGCGCGAAAGCGCTGCCCGCTTCGTAGGCGAATCAGGTCGAGCACGTGCGCCGAGTCGATGCGCGGATGCAGCGAGTCGAGATGCTGCACGTTGATGGTGAGCGCGGCTATCTGCAGCACACGACCCGGCGCGAAAACGAGATCGAGCGACACCTTGGCCGTTGCGCTGTC
>JAYUWD010000555.1:0-8336 GCA_043753735.1 Gemmatimonadaceae bacterium | reverse complement strand
ACCCAACTCAAAACCCGGTACTCCAACTCAGCACTCAAAACTCCGTGGTTTTGCACGCACCCGAAATTGCGCTCCTTTCCGCACAGCTCCTCCCCGAGGCTGCATTGCCAGGCGCCCTCCACATCGTCTCCACACCCATCGGCCACTTGGGCGACATCTCCATCCGGGCGCTGGCGGTCTTGCACGAAGTTGCCGCTGTCTGCTGCGAAGACACCCGCAACTCGCGCACGCTGCTCAACCGCTACGGCATTCGCACGCCGATGGTCGCGCTCCACGAACACAACGAAGCGCAAGTCACGCCTCGAGTCCTGGAACGATTGCGTGCGGGTGAAGCGATCGCGCTCATAAGTGATGCCGGTACGCCGCTCGTCTCCGACCCAGGCGCCCGTGTTGTGGACGCCGCCGTCGCGGCGGGTCTGCGCGTCGTCCCGATTCCTGGCGCGTCGGCCACGCTGGCAGCGCTGGTTGCATCAGGAATCACACCGCATCCATGCACCATCCTTGGTTTTTTGCCTCGCAAGGGTGGGGAGCGTGCCGATCTGCTCAAGCTCGCTGCATCTCTTCCGCACGCGGTGGTACTCTTCGAAGCAGCGACACGAGTCGCGGGTACACTCAAGGATCTGGCCGCAGTGGCCGGAGGGTCGCGGATCGTCGCCGTGGCCCGCGAACTGACCAAGAAATTCGAAGAGATCAGACGCGGAACGCTCGACGAACTTGCTGCGTATTACGAAGATACGGCTCCGCGTGGAGAGATCGTGCTGGTTCTGAGCGGTGCGACCTTTGTGGCGCCGACGGAAGAAGATCTGGCAGGCGTCGCGGCCGATCTTCGTGCCCAGGGTAGACGTCCGCGTGAGATCGTCCAGCAGCTCATGGACGAGCATGGGGCCAGCCGCAACCTCGCGTATCGACTCGCTCACGACAGCTGAGAGGCTTCAACTTTGATGCGCTGTTTGCGTCCCGTTCTCCTGCTCGTCACCCTCGCATCGACCGCCGTCGCAGCGACGCCGGTTGTCGCCGAGCCATCTGCCAGCAATGCGGTGCGCAGTGGACCCGGACGCCTCGCGATCGCGCGACTGCAGTACGAAGGTGGCGGTGATTGGTACGCGAATCCCTCCAGCCTTCCGAACCTGCTTGCGGCCATCGCTGACCGCACATCGCTCCCGGTCGAGCGCACCGAAGCCAAAGTGCGACTCACCGATTCGGCCCTTTTCGATTTTCCGTTTCTTCACGTCACCGGGCACGGCGCGATCAAGTTCAGCGACGTCGAAGTCGCGCGACTGCGCGAGTACCTCACGCGCGGCGGCTTCCTGCACGCCGACGACAACTTCGGACTCGACGAAAGCTTTCGCAAAGAGATCAAGCGCGTCTTCCCCGACCGCCCGCTCGTCGAAGTGCCGTACAAGCATCCGATTTACCATCTCGTGTACGATTTTCCGAATGGCCCGCCAAAAATTCACGAGCACGACGGCAAACCGGCGCAGGGCTTTGGCATCTTCATCGGCAACCGCCTTGCCGTCTATTACACGTACTCTGCTGATCTTGGAAACGGGTGGGAAGACGTCGGCACGTATCCTGATCCACCGGCCTTGCACGAGGCGGCCATTCGCATGGGTGTGAACCTGTTTACATACGCGGCGACGAGCCGAGTGCAACCATGACCGCGCCGACCATGCGACCCGATGCGTCGTCGACGTCCACGCTCGAAGATCGCCTCCAGCGTGAACAGTCGTCGCTACGTCTGCGCTCGATGTCCGTGGTCGCATTCGCGGTCGTCGGTATCGTCGCCCTGCTGCTCGCCATCGGTTCGCTTACCTTGGGCGACGGACGATGGATGTCGCTGCCGCGACTGATGCCGTTGCTTTTTTGGGGAGTCGCCGCGCTGCTGGCGGCAGTCGTGACGCGCTGGCTTGGCAGACGTGATGTTGAACTGTCATCGTTGCGCGAGCTCGCCGGCACGGTCGAAGGCGAAATGCAGTTGCGTTCGGGTTCGCTGCGCGGCGCGCTCGAAGTCGGACGCGACAGTGTACTCGGCGCGCGGGCAGCGCAGGACGTGGCGCGTCACCTCGCTCCTGGCGCACTCGCGCCCGCTCTGGCTCAACGGCTCACACGCGCGCTCGCGATCGCCGCGGCCTGTGCTGCGGCCATGATCGCTCTCCTGAGCGGGTCTGCGCGGTCATCGCGCGACGGCTTTGCGGCGGTGCTCTATCCCATTGCGGCGTGGCGCGGGACGTTGCTGCCGCCTCTTGGATTTGATCGGCTGCCGACCTCGGTTCCACGCGGCATGCCGCTGGTCGTTCGTATCGAAGCGACAGGGCGCAAAACGATTGTCGTGTCGCGTCGCGCTGCTGGCGAGGGTTGGCGCGACACCACGCTCGTGATCACGGAAAACAGCGGTGGGATTGCGACGCTCGCCATGGGCCCGATGCGGGCCGCCCTCTCGCTGCGCGTGAGCGATGGACGTGCGCCATCCGCAGAAGCGACGGTGAATGTGGCCGATCGTGGTTGGATTGGTGATGTCGCGCTGTTTGCGCAGTATCCGGCCTATCTGCAGCGCGTGAACGAAACGATTGAAGCGGTGCCGCCCGTTCGCGTCCCGCGCGGAACGCGGGTGCGGGTCACGGCAAACCTGCGCGGTGGTGCGCGCGATGCGCTTCTCACGGATGGCAAGGACACCGTGCGGTTCACTGGCGACACGGCCGTCGCGGCCACATTGTCACTCGATCACGATGGCAAGTGGTGGTGGAGCGCGGAGACGACATCGCGCAACGGTCAAGCCACGCTGCCGACTGAATTGCCCGATGCGCTAGCATTTACCGTCGTTGGCGATCGCGCGCCCGACGTGACAATTCGCGCTCCAATGTCCGACGCGGCAATCGGGGCAACTGGTGTGGTGCCAATCATCGTGCAGGCCAGCGACGATCATGGCCTCGGCAACATCTCGCTGCAGCTCTGGCGCGAAAGCGCGGGCGCAACCGCCAAGGACAACGTGGCGGCGAAAGCGAGGCGTGAACGTATCGATGTCGCTGATCCGGCGGCGCCCATTTTCATCGGTGGTACGACTGTCGCGCTTGACAACCGCGACTTGCAACCGGGCGACAAGTTGCACGTCGTTGCCATAGCAATCGACGATTCGCCTTGGCGTCAATCCACCATCAGCACCGAAGTCGTTTTGCGTGTGCCAAGTTTGACCGAGCAGCGTTCACTCGCGCGGTCACTTGCCGATTCGCTTGCGGCACGCGCCGCGCAGATGGCGCAGCAGGAAAAGCGGCTGCAGCAGAACACAGCCGACGCGTCACGCAGTCGTGAACTGAGGGAAGGGAACAAGAACGGCTCGCAGTCCAACGGTGCGAAAGCGCAGCAGGGCAAGGACAAGATGAGTTTCGCCGCGGCTGAAAAGGCGAAACAATTAGCGCGCGATCAGCAGCAGCTCAGCTCCAAGGTGGACTCGCTGCGATCGGGTGCCAAGGAGCTCGAAGAGCGTCTCAAGAATGCGGGTGCACTCGATACGGCGCTCGCCGCGCGGATGCGTGATGTGCAGAAGATGCTGCGTGAAGCGATGTCTCCGGAAATGCAGAAGCAGTTGCAGTCACTCGAGAAAAGCACGGAACGATTGAGCGGCACCGAAGCGCAGCAGTCGATGGAGCAGTTGGCCGCACAGCAACAGCAGATGCGCCAACAGCTCGAAAAAAGTGCGGAGATGCTCAAACGCGCGGCGCTTGAAGGTGCGATGAGCACACTGCGTGACGACGCGAAGGATTTGGCGAAAGCCGAGCAGCAGCTAGCCGACAAGATGGACGGCCAGAAGGGGAACAGGGCGGGTCAACCGCAAGCCGGCGAGAAGTCAGGTGACAAATCGCAGAACGGCCCGGCCATGGATCCCAAGACGCTGGCTGAACGCTCGCGTGAGCTGGAGAAGGAAATCGAGAAGCTGGCCAAGCGTCTTGAAGACGCGGGGGCCAAGCCGGGCGCGTCCAAAACCAAGGCAGCGCAGCCGTTGGTCAATCGGGCGGCGGATGCAATGCAGCGGGCGGCCGAGAAGGCCGCTGATGACGCAGCAAAGGAGAGCGCAAGCGCTAAAGGCGATGCGGCTGACGCGCAGCCCGGTGCAAAGCCTGACCCGAAAATGGCCGCCGGCGCTGCGACGCAGTCCGGAAAAGACGGCGAACAGCAGAAGGGCGCGCAACAGGGTGGTTCAAAGGACGGTCCGCCAACGCAATCCGAGAAGGGGGAGTCCAAGGACGGCCAACAAGGGCAACCCGGCGGCGAACAGCGCAGCGGTGGCGGCGGTGGCAGTGACGCACGCAAAGCGTCCGAAGCGATGGACAAGGCCGCCAAACAGCTTTCGTCTGCACGTGAAGCGCAGGTGGACGCATGGAAGACGGAGCTTTCGCAGCAGCTCGATCAGTCGATCAACGAAACGATGCAGCTCGCGCGTCAGCAGCAGCAGTTGGAGCAGAAGGCAAGGCAACAGGGCGGCACGCAGGGAATGCAGGGCGAACAGGGTGCGTTGCAACAAGGTGTGCAGCAGGCGGCAGCGCGTCTCGAGAAGGCCGGACGCAGTTCATCGTTGCTTTCGCAGCGCTCCCAAAAAGCGATGGCGGATGCGCAGCGTCAGGTGTCCAACGCCACGCAGCAGATGGGCAATTCTTCGCAGCCGGGAGGCGCGGAAGCGTCGCAGTCCGCCATGAAGGACGCGAGTGAAGCGCTCAATCAGGCGCTCAGCTCCCTCGTGCGCGATCGCGAGAAAGTCAACAACGCCCAGTCGGCATCGGGCTTTACCGAGATGATGGAGCAGCTCAAGCAATTGGCGCAGCAACAGGGCGCACTCAACGGGCAGATGCAGGGGCTCAACCTCATGCCCGGCGGCGCACAGGGGCAGGCCGCGCGCAATCAGGCACGCGTACTCGCACGCCAGCAGCGCGAAGTGGCGAAGACGCTCACGGACGTATCCGATGCCGACCAGACCGGTCGCACCGATGCGCTGGCCAAGGAAGCGCAGACGCTCGCGCAACAGATGGAGCGGAGCGGCGTCGACCCCGCCACCGCAGCGCGTCAGCAACAGCTGTATCGGCGACTGCTGGATGCCGGTCGTTTCCTTGAGCAGGACGAACGAGACGACCAGGGCCGACGTGAAGCAAAAGCAGCCAACGGCACAGGCGGCAAGGGCTCGGTCGACGGACCGCAGTCAGGTAAGGCCGGCAGCAAGTTTGCGCCGCCCACATGGAACGAACTCCGAGGTCTTGGCCCCGACGAGCGTCGTCTCGTGATCGAGTATTTCCGTCGTCTCAATGGCAGCACGCCCTAACATTCTCGCCAACGTTCTTCGCGCGGATTTTCGCGCTGCGGCGATCGGACTGTTCGCGGCGCTTGCCGGTATTGGAGCGCCGAGCGCGTTGGCGTCCATCGCGCAGGCACAGGTCCGGGCTGCCACGACGACGGCGACTGCGGCGGATACGAGCGACCAACTGAGCGCTGCGCTCGAGTCAGAAGACAAGGGCGAGCTCAAGAAAGCGGCGATCGCGTATCGCGCAGTGCTGCAGCGCGCGCTGCAACCCGGAGTGGCGGAAGGCGATCGTGTCGCCCTGTCGCTCCTTGGGCTTGAACGGGTGTGGGCCGAAACCGGTGCACGCGATTCCATTCTTCCCGTGGTGCAACGCGTCCTCACACTGCGCCCCGCCGATCCGGTCGCGCGAGCGATTCAGCTGCGCACGCTGGTTGGCCTAGGTCGCGAAGACGATGCTCGCCTCGCGTTCAACTCGTGGCGGCGCGCGGTGGGGAATGATGGCGCTCCGTTTCGTGAATACTCGCGTTTGTTGCTCGCTGCCGGACGTGCTCAGGCTGCCGATTCCATCCTTGCCGACGCCGGGCGTTTGCTCGGCGCGGCGGGAATGATCTCCGGCGAAGTCGCCCAGTTGCATGTCGCGCTTGGGCGATGGACGGCGGCCGCCACGTCGTTCCGCGAGTCGCTTGCCAGTCAACCATACCTGGAATCGGCCGCGCTGTTTGCACTGCAGCGCGCGCCGATCATCACGCGCGACTCCATTCGACATGTGCTCTCGGCTGAACCGGTGGCGCTGCTCCCGCGGCGGCTGCTTTCGACGCTTGAGTTGGCGTGGGGGGAACCACGTCGCGCGTGGAGCGCACTGTCGGTTGTGCGTGCCGACGACTCGACAGCTGCCGCATGGCGCGAGTTTGGCGAACGCGCTGAATTTGCGCAGGCTTGGCCGGTGGCGCGCGAAGTGTGGCAGGCGGTGTTCGAGCGTCGCGGCGATCTCGAAGCGCAGACACATGCTGCGCAAGCTGCGCTCAATGCTGGTGACGCCGCCGGCGCGCTCGATCTGGCCACACGCGCTGCGAAGTCGGGTGCGCCGCGTGACGTGCCGGCGCGCGATCCGTCGGCGCGCATCCGTGCGCTGCTGCCAATTGAAATTGCCGCACTCGGTGAACTCGGTCGCGCGAACGACGCGCAGTTGCGACTTGATGCAGGCGCAGCGGCGCTCGATGAGGCGTCGCGCGCCGCCATGGCCCGCCCGCTGGTGAATGCCTGGTTGCGATCGGGTGATCTTGAACGCGCGCGGGCGGCGGTGAAAGGCAGCGACCTGGCCGACGATGACGAAACGGCCGGCTGGCTCGCGCTCTACGAAGGCGATCTGGTGACCGCGCGCAAACGACTCGTGCGCGCCGATACCAAGCGCGGTGAGCTGATCGATGCGCTCGGACTTTTGGCGCGCACGCGGGTACAAACATCCGTCGCACTCGGGCAGGCATTCCTGGCACTTGCCCAGCATGACAGTGTTGCCGCGTCAGCACGATTTGTCGCACTTGCCGACTCACTCGGCGAGGCGGCACCCGCACTGCTTTCGCTGGCTTCGCGCATCGAAGGGGGCAAAGTGCTGTTGGGCGCCAATGGAAAGCCGACGGTTCCGCCGAAAGCCATGGCGTTGTGGGATCGCATCGTGGCGCAGCATGCAAAGTCGCCCGAAGCACCCGAGGCGTTGCTCGCGTCGGCGCGTGCACTTCGCGATGCTGGCGACAATCCCGCCGCCATCGTGCGACTGGAAACGCTGCTCGTCGATTATCCTGACAGTGCGCTGGTGCCACAGGCGCGGCGAGAGCTGGATCGTTTGCGCGGGCAGCTTCCGCCGTCACAGTTTTTTCCCATGAGTGGTCGGCTATGAGTGAAGCGCCATGAGAGTTCGGAGTCGGTGGGGCGTTGCGCTGTTCGCGCTCGTGTTCGCATTTGTGAACGTTCATATCGCTCACGGGCAAAACCTGCTCATTCCGATGGACGACGGGCAGCGTAATCATCTCAAGGCGTACGGCGTCACTTATCTGGCGCTCAAGACGGGGCAGAAGGCGGAGTGGTTGCTCAACTATCGTGGCGGCGCGTTTCTGCTCCCCGATGCGCCGGACCTTCGCCGTCGCGCAGCACTCGATGGCGTGAGCGTCGAAGCCATCAGCGATGGCGCGCTGGCGGCCGCCCGCGCTGAGATTGCCGGTGCCAACATGGATGTCGTTGTCCTCGAGCGCGCCCCCAAAATCGCCATTTATCGTCCGGCCAATCAGCCGCCCTGGGACGACGCCGTAACGTTGGCGTTAACCTACGCCGGCATCGATTTCACATCGGTGTGGGACGACCAAGTCATGAAGGGCGAGCTGTCCAAGTATGATTGGGTTCACTTGCATCACGAAGATTTCACGGGCCAATTCAACAAGCTCTTTCTGGCCTACCGCGACGCGCCGTGGTTTGTCGCGCAGCGCGATCGGGATATCGCTACGGCCAAACGTTTTGGGCTACCGGACGTTCCGGCGCTCAAAAAGGCGGTTGCCGAAGGGATTCGTGGCTTTGTCGATCGTGGTGGTTTCCTGTTTGCGATGTGTGGTGCGACTGAATCGCTCGACCTGGCAATCGCGTCGTTTGCCGTGGATATCGCAGGTCCCTTCTCCGATGGGACACCGCCCGCTCCCGATGCCGATGCGCGGATGGTCTGGTCACGCACGCTTGCCTTCACGGGTGCGCACATCGAGCCTTCGCCCTACGTCAACGCGCTTTCCGACATTGACGGCCACCAGGTCAACGTGCCGGCGCGTCGTCAGCCACTCGGCAGCTTTTCACTCTTCGATTTTTCCGCCAAGCTCGATCCTGTGGCGACGATGCTTGTGCAGAATCATCGCAGCGTCGTTCCGGATTTCTACGGCGTGACCACAAGCTTCAACCGTGCGGTCATCAAAGCCACGGTAACCGTGCTTGGCGCGGAGGACGGCGCACCGTGGACCAAGTATCTTCATGGTGACTATGGCAAGGGTTCGTGGACGTTCCTTGGCGGCCATGATCC
>JAYUWD010000554.1:0-2716 GCA_043753735.1 Gemmatimonadaceae bacterium | reverse complement strand
TGAGCGAGTGGCAAGCAGAGTGGAAATGGGACGGTATTCGTGCGCAGCTGGTGCGTCGACGGGGCCGCACATTTCTCTGGAGCCGTGGCGAAGAGCTGCTTGCTGGCCGATTTCCCGAGATTGAAGCGGCCGCGGAGTGGTTGCCGGATGGAACGGTGCTGGACGGTGAATTGCTCGCGTGGCGTGACGGAAAGCCGTTGCCGTTCACCGAGCTGCAGCGCCGCATCAATCGCAAGACAGTGGGCAAAAAACTGTTGACTGATGTCCCCTGTCATCTTTTGGTGTACGATTGCCTTGAGCACGACGGTATCGATGTACGAAGCGAGCCGCTCGACGCGCGACGTACACACGCGATCGCCGCGTTGGCACAGTTGCCGGGTGGCGCTCCCTTCGGCATTTCGCCAATCATTGCTGCATTGTCGTGGAGCGAGTTACGCGACGCGCGCACTACGTCGCGCGACGCGATTGCCGAAGGGTTGATGCTCAAGCGGCGCACGTCGGCATACGGTGTTGGTCGACGCGTGGGCGATTGGTGGAAGTGGAAAGTCACGCCGCTCACGGTCGACGCCGTGCTCGTTTACGCGCAGGCGGGTCACGGGCGGCGGGCAGGACTTTACACCGACTACACCTTTGCCGTGTGGGACGGCGACGCGCTCGTGCCATTTGCCAAGGCATACTCCGGACTCACTGACGCCGAGATTCGCGAAGTCGATCGATTCGTACGTCAGAACACGCTGGAAAAATTTGGTCCGGTACGCACCGTGAAGCCCGAGCTCGTTTTTGAACTCGCGTTCGAAGGGATTCAGAAGAGTTCACGCCACAAGAGCGGGATCGCTGTGCGCTTTCCACGCATCGCCCGCCGGCGAACCGACAAGTCAGCCAGTGAAGCGGATACACTTGATGGCGTGAAGGCGCTGCTTACGTCACAAGGGAAGGGTGGTGAACTTGCGGGTGTCGAGGAAGTGCGTGAATCCGAAGATTGACACCTGGTTTGCATCGCGGAATTGGGAACCGTTCGCTTTTCAACGCGAAGTGTGGGACGCGTACGCGCAAGGCGAATCCGGACTCATTCATGCCGCGACCGGTACGGGCAAGACCTACGCCGCGTGGCTCGGTCCTGTCATCGAAGCGATGCACGAGATCGAGCACGCGTCGCACCAGCCACGCGTGATGCGCAAGCGCGCCGACGCGATGCCGTTGCGTGTGTTGTGGATTACGCCGCTACGCGCGCTCGCGGCCGATACCGAACAGGCGTTGCGCCTACCCGTGGAAGCGCTCGGCCTGCCATGGACGATCGAGTCGCGCACTGGCGACACCACGCAAGCGCGTCGTGCACGTCAGCGCGAACGGTTGCCGACCGCGCTGGTGACTACGCCAGAATCATTGTCGCTTCTGCTCTGTCGCAAAGACAGTGCGACGATCTTTGCCGATTTGCGTTGCATCGTGGTTGACGAGTGGCACGAACTGCTCTCCACCAAACGTGGGTCGCAAGTCGAGTTGGCGCTGGCCCGACTTCGCATGCTCTGCCCGAAATTGCGCACGTGGGGAGTATCCGCAACGCTCGGTAATCTGGCCGTCGCGGCCGAAACGCTGCTCGGTGTTGACGAAGCCGGACATGCCCTGCCGACAAAGCTCGTGCGCGGCGTCGTACCCAAGGACATCGTGGTCGAGTCGCTCATTCCGGAAACGATGGAACGCTTTCCGTGGGCTGGTCATCTCAACACCAAACTGCTCCCCGAAGTGATGCGACGACTCGCCGAGTCGCAAAGTGCGATCGTGTTTACCAACACTCGCTCACAGTGTGAGATCTGGTTTCAATCCATCATCGCCGCCGATCCGACGTGGTTTGAGTTTACTGCCATTCACCACGGTTCGTTGTCGCGCAAACAGCGCACCGATGTCGAGGATGGCCTCAAGTCAGGTCGGTATCGGGTTGTCATCTCCACCTCGTCACTCGACCTCGGCGTCGACTTCACACCTGTTGATCTGGTAATGCAGGTTGGAAGTCCCAAGGGTGTGGCGCGACTGCTGCAACGCGCAGGACGGTCAGGTCACTCGCCCGGTCGTGTGTCGCGCATTGTGTGTGTGCCCACTCACGCCTTCGAACTTGTAGAAGTCGCTGCCGCGCGCGATGCCATGCGAGCCAACGCCATCGAGAGTCGTGATCCGCTCGATCGTCCGCTCGACTTGTTGGCGCAGCATCTGGTCACGCTCGCATTGGGCGGTGGCTTCACGCGCGACGCGGTGCTCGCCGAGCTGCGCACGACACGCGCGTATGCAAAGCTGACCGAGCGTGAGCTTGATTGGACAATCGACTTTATCACCCGAGGCGGCGATGCGCTCAAGGCATATCCCGAGTTCGCGCGTGTGCAGATCGTCGATGGCCGCTATGTCGTGACTGATAAACGTGTTGCGCTCCGACATGTCCTGAATATCGGCACGATCGTGAGCGACGCGGCCATCACGGTCCGATACATGAGTGGCGGGCGGCTTGGTACGGTCGAGGAAAGCTTCATCTCTCGCCTGAATCCGGGGGACAAATTCATCTTTGCGGGCAAGTCACTCGAATTCGTGCGTGTGCATGAACTCACCGCGTGGGTGCGGCGCTGCAAGGGAATGTCGGGTGCAATTCCTCGGTGGATGGGTGCTCGCATGGCGCTCAGCACCGAATTGGCCGCAGCCGTTCGCACTAAACTCGAAGAGGCGCGGGTGGGTA
>JAYUWD010000553.1:0-2718 GCA_043753735.1 Gemmatimonadaceae bacterium | reverse complement strand
GCTGTTTTTTGTGGTTCGGTGTGTACGCGAAATTCGCCGGATTCGCGGCCGCTGTTCATTTGGTCGCTCGCAACACAAAGAAAAATGGCGCGCTCATGCCACGCATATCCATCAGCCCGATCAACGTGCCTCCGTCAACGCGGCGAAAGACGTCGTTGATCGGCAAATGATCGTAGACCATCGTTGCGCTCACCACACCGCGATGTGAAAGCAGCCGCAGTCGCGCCCGCGGTTTCGATGTTTGCAACAATGGCCGCATTGCACCAAACAGCGCAGCAACGATCGCGCTGTGCGCAAATCGTTTGTCCCAGACCCACTCGATCAGCATCAACCGAGGATCGAGCGCCACTGGCGTTGTGCCATGTGCTGTGAACAACAGCGGATGTACTGTCTCTGCGTCAACGAACGCTTTGCCGAACCACCCGTAGCGCTCGAGCAAACCATCCATCGGATGCGCGGTGTGCAAACCAGCGCCGCGCCATTCGCCAATCATCTCGTCGAGCGAAACCGGCGCTGCTGCATCGAAGAACGCCAGCGCTTCGGCCGTCGTCATTGAGGCAGGCAGCTTGTCTGCGTTCAAGGCGCACTCACACGCGCGTCTGCTGGAAACTCACGACGCGTACACGACATCGCCGTCGTCATCGATCCCGAGTTCCTGATGCACACCGCAGACGCCACAAACAAGTTCGGCGTGCCACACTTCACCAAATTGCGCCTTCAGTGCCGGAATCGCTTCACGCACCATCAGCTTGCGGTACGTGTATTCTTTGCAGTTCACGCAGGCGTGCGCGCGCGCGATGCGTTCGGCGCGTTCGTGCGAAATGGGCATGTCTTGAATCAGCTGCCGCTGGACGAACCGCTTGTATCACTCCCACCGACCAGTGTTTTGGGCGCACCTGGATACCCAAGTCCGGATGACGTCGCACTACGCATTCCTGGAGAGCGAGTTGGCCCGGTCGTGTCCTCGTCCCGCGAATGGCCCGTGGCGCTCAACAGCTCACGTAATCCACCCAGTGCGCCCATCACGCCCGACGCCTCGGCCGGCAGAAAGATCGTCGTGCCTTTCCCCTGTGTGAGCAGCGGTAGCGCTTCGAGATACTTGAGGCCGAGCAGGTACATTGCCCCCTGTCCTTCGGGGAGCGCTGCAGAGATCAGCTGAATCGCTTCCGCTTCTGCGTGCGCAATCGCGAGGCGTGCTTCGGCCATGCCTTTCGCGCGCAGCACGTTTGCATCGCGTTCGCCCTCGGCCTTCCGTACCTGCGACTCGCGCTGGCCTTCCGACTCGAGAATCGCGGCACGCTTGCCGGCTTCGGCGTTCGTGACTGATGCTCGACGTTCGCGTTCGGCGCGCATCTGCAATTCCATTGACTGCTGAATGTCGCGCGGTGGTTCGATCGACTGCAGTTCAACGCGCGTGACATCGACACCCCACCCGATCGAGGCCTCCTCTATCACATCGCGCATCTTCTTGTTGATGACATCACGACTGGTGAGCGTTGCGTCGAGCTCCATGTCACCGACAATGTTGCGCAATGTCGTGCGCGTCAGCGTTTCGAGCGCGTAGGGCAGATTCGTGACCGAATACGTCGCCTTCTGCGGATCGGCAATGCGGTAATAGAGCACCGCATCGATATCGATCGTCACGTTGTCCTTGGTGATGACCGGCTGGCTCGGGAAGTTCAGCACCTGTTCACGCAAATCGATGCGTGACGTGGAGCCGGCAACGAGCTTCCGCACACCCGTCACATCCGATTCGAGATAGCGCACATCGATCGTGCGGGGACGCTCGACGAAGGGCAGCAGCAGGTTCAACCCCGATCGCGCGACGCGGTCGAAGCGACCCAGCCGCTCCACCACCATGACTTCCGCCTGTCCAATGATTTTGACGGAGCTCACGAGGAGCACGAGGACAATCGCAACAGCAATGGCAAGCGCGATCATGGGCAGTGGTTCGAAGGGTGTGGCGGCTCAGGGTCTCCAGTCGGCGATGAACAGGTTGGTCTCGCCAGCCTTCGCGTCGTGGCGATTGGAAGCCCAGATGATCTTTTTGCCGTCGGGGCTGAACATCGGGAAGCCATCGAACTCGGGATTGCTCGTCACTTGCTCGAGGCCAGTCCCATCGAGCTTCACGATGAACAGATCGAAGTTGCGACTTTTCGGATTTTTATGGTTCGATGAAAAGATGATGCGCTGTCCGTCGGGCGTCCACGAGGGGCCGAAGTTTGCACCGCCGAGTTTGGTGATCTGCCGTTGATCGGACCCGTCGGCGTTCATGACGAACAGCTCCATCCGATTCGGGCGGATCATGCGCTGCTTGAGCAGGTCCTGGTACGCCTTGAGTGAATCCGGGTTGGTCGGATGCCAGGCGCGATACACGATTTTTGTACCGTCGGGTGACCACCACGGACCACCGTCGTACCCAGGCGTCGTGGTCAACTGTTTCACGTCGGTTCCGTCGACATTCATCGTGTAGATGTCGAGGTCACCGCCTTTGAGCGACGTGAAGACAATTCGCTTGCCGTCGGGTGAAAGCACGCCCTCGGCGGTGTACACGCCGTAGTTGGTGATCCGCCGCAAATCGCGGCCATCACGCCCGACCGTGTAAATGTCGAACGGGTCGATCCCCCACACATACCCTTTGGACGGATCCGGCCTGACTGGACAGATCGTGTCCGCCGCGTGCGTCGATCCAAAAAACAATCGCTTGCTACCAGGGAG
>JAYUWD010000552.1:0-2728 GCA_043753735.1 Gemmatimonadaceae bacterium | reverse complement strand
CTGGCGCGGCGTTGTTGGTGGTGCAGTCGCCACCGTGTTGAGCGCAGGCATGCTGGCGGGCGCCACCCGTGGTTTCAGTGTGCTTACTACCGACTCCGCGCGAGTTGAGCAGATCGCTTCCCGGCCGATCGCTGTATCGGCCGTCATGCTGATCGACATGCACCGGTTGCCGCAGACCGTCGCGGATGCTGGCCGCGCAACCATCGTGGACTTTGTCTACACGCGCTGCCCAACGCTGTGCGGCTCGCTGGGTGGCGCATACCAGCGTCTCCAGACGGAGATCCGGAAGCGTGGACTTTCGTCGCGCGTGCGACTGCTCACCATCTCGTTTGATCCCACGTGGGACACGCCTGAACGTCTGCGTTACTACGAACTTGTCATGCACCCCGATCCTGCCGTGTGGACCGTTGCCACGCTTACGGACTCGACGCAGTTGCCGCGGCTGCTGCGCACCTTTGGGGTACGGGTCATTCCCGACGGCAACAACGGCTTTGTACACAACGCGGCGCTGCATGTGGTGGACTCGCGTGGTCGGCTGGTATCGATCGTACCACTCGTCGGGTCGGAGTTGGATGAACGTGGCGGTGCCTCCACCTTCAGCAATGACGCGCTTGACGATGCGATTGCGCGAGCGCTGGAGGCGGCGTTGCGACGTGCGCCGAATGTGGTCGCGGCGGCGCGTGGGTCACCAAATGGAGCGCCGAGATGATGGCTCCGCGAATGCCGGAGCTGAGTGCAGCGACGCGTCGCGACGTTGTGACCTGGCTTGCGCTGTGCGGGATGCTGGTGGCAACGCGCGGTTTACTCGAGCGACGGATGGCATCACAAATGCTTTTTCAGATTCCGCTGCTCCTCGGCCTCGGCGTCCGAATGGGCGCGTATGACGCCGGCGTAACGTCAACGCCCAGTCGCTGGAATGTGCAGGGCGCGGCCGGATTGCTGCTTTCCTCAGCGACCGTGGCCACGTGGATGGTGCCGCGCATGCTGGATGCGGCGGTGGAAGATTGGCGGATCGATCTGCTCAAGGCCTGCATGCTCATCGGGGCGGGATGTATCGCGCGTCGCTCGTGGCGCGACGCAACGATGATTGTACAAATATTCGCGCTCGGAATGGCGGCGTGGATGACAGCGACCGTGGGGATGCTGCTGCTCAATGCCTCGAACCGGTTGTGTGTCAGCTACGGATTTGGCGATCAGCAGGTGACCGGGTACACGCTGATTGGTCTCACGTTGGTGGGTGTGGTCGCGGCGCTGGTTCGTGTGGGCGGGGGCGGCGAGAAGCGAGCGCCTGCTGGGTGAGCTTGTGGCGTTGATGTGAACAGGTCGTGCGCGCGAATTTTCAGCTACGACGCTCGTGCGACGCAAAACCGAGGCGCTGGTTCACTGCAGTGCGCTGCGCCATGCTCATTCCGCTCCACGCGCGAATTTCATCGAGTGTGCGACCGCAACCTCGACAGCGATCGTCGAGATCAAGCTGGCAAACTTTTGTGCACGGCGATTCAGCCGTCGGGATAGACATCCGATCTCACCCCACCTGTGCGTACGACTCGAGATAGCCACATTTGATGCAGCAGTAGGTGGTGATCGGAAGCGCCTCGCGCGGTACTTTGATGCCAGTCCAGAAAGATTTCTGCGGTTCGCCTTCGGTCCAGTGTGCTTGCTGGTTGCCGCTCGGGACCCCATCGACGATGAAGCCGGTTTCCATGTTTGCGCTGCATCTTGGACAATGCACAGTCGGCATCGTGGGGCACGTGTGAAGGGTGGGCTCAAGCTTCGTCGTAACGTGGCCGACGCACCTCAACTATGCCAGCGACTCGTCAAACGGTGCCTCGGCTGACTAAGCTTCGTGGCCGATCGACAGCGAAGTTGCCGTCGGATCTCTCTTTCTCACCCCATTTCCCGTCATTGCGAGTCATGGCCAGCCCGTCTCCATTTCGTATGCTTTCCGCTGAGCGTCGCCTCGCGCTTGTGACCCACGCGCTGACCAATCACAAGGGAGCGCGCGCCACGTACGTGCAGCGACTGGTGGCGCGCGGAGGCGGCTTTCGCGCCGCAACGCTGGTCACCTGGTCCGCCGACAGACTGGCACGCGAAGTGGTCCGCCTGAATGCGGCGAGCGCCACAGACGAACTCGAATTGCTGCAGCTGCTCTATGTGGACCTCGAGCCCGCAATTCAGATCACCTTCCTCGATGCGGCGGGCGTAGCGCACGAGAAGGGAGTCATCGACGAAAAACTCGAGCCACCGTACGCAGCCAGCGATGCCGTGGCGCGTGCCGCATTGCTGGTGAACGAGACGCACGGTGCCGACGGCCTGCACTACCTCCGCACACTCGCGCGCTACAATCTCACTGCGTGGCCCGGACTCGACGCAGCGCTTGCTACTCTCGTCGAGACATAACGCTCGCGTTATATCGCAGCGGCGTTCAACAGCTTGCGGCCAGCGATCAACACGAGCAACGCCGCTATCTTGAAGCCGCTGTCGAGTTCCACGCCGCGATAGAACGCCCAGGCTTCCACGATGCAGCGGCCATGTGCTTCCGGCGCCGCATGTGCATGCGCATCTGCAGTGTTTGACGCCTAGGTGCGCGAATTCCTGCTTGCACACGTACAAGGTGGCCTCGCCCTGCGCGGGGCGCTGGACTGCGTACCTACCGCGCGTTCGTCTCGTTTCGACCTGCCCATCTTTTTATGGGGGGACGTCAGTGTTGCGCTACTGGTTCGCGTCG
>JAYUWD010000551.1:0-2739 GCA_043753735.1 Gemmatimonadaceae bacterium | reverse complement strand
CCTGCGCGAAGTCCGCGTTGGCCGTGAGATCGAGCGTTAAAGTCGGCGCAGGGGCGAGCTTCATGTCGAGCCCCGTGCTCCCGCGCACACCGGCTGGTCTCGTGGCGCGGAGTGAGCCGTCGGTGTTGAGTGACCGTTCCGTGAGTGCGCCAGTGCTCACGACGTACGGGCGGAGTTCCGCGAACGCGCGGCGAGGAAGTCCTCGCTCAAGCACTTCGGTGGCCGCCTTGAACCCGGTGAGCGTACCGGCCCGCTCGAGAAACCGGATGCCTTCCGTCCGCTTCCAGGCGGCGTACAGCACCGCTTCGTTCTTCCGGCGAATGAATCGTCGCACATTGATATCCCACGCGTCGGCGGCAGCATCGGCATCGATGGGTCGATAGCGCAGCGTTTGCCACGGAATCAGGAGCTCGGCCTGCCATCCATCAGCCGTGACGCGGGCGCGCCCATCCCAGATCCCATCCCATTCACGCGATTCATTCTCGAACGTGAGCACTTCGGCATCGTAGAGCGCGCCGTTGGGGTTGACGCTGAACAGAAACGCCGTGCGCTTGTCGGCGGTGGGTGAGAGCATGACGGAGACGTTATCGTCGGCGCTCAGATCGGCATCGCGTCTTAGCTGCGTGCGCCGAATGCCCTGCGGGTCGCGGTCGTAGGCCCAGATACCGATCCATAACCCTTCCGACGTCCCGAGAAATCGCACCACGGTCCGCTCGCTGGCGGGCTCGCCCTGCTTCGGATCGCGCTGCGTGAACGATGTCAAACTGTCGGTGGTGCGCCATGCCGGCTCGGCGAGCACACCATCCAGTTTGAGCGCGCGCGCAAAGCGTATATGCGGCGCCGCGGCGCCCCGAGCACGATCGTCATTCGACGACGCGCGCAACGACGAAGTCTCCTGCGCACGCACTACATGGCCGGGCAGCGCCACACCGAGCACGACCGATATCACCCGGCACCACACAGCTGCGATGCGCGCGCGGCGATCCTGGCCGGAGGTCAGTGAGATAACGCTACTGACAACGCTTCTGGTGATTGCGGTGACACGGGGCATCGTGAGGCAGTTCGTAAAGTTGTGCGTGCCCATGCCGGGCAAGTGCTGAATCAGCTCAGCAAACTAGTGCCGTGAAACGAGCTGGTGGACGTAGCGTGCGTCGCGCCTCGCCGCTGACCGCTCAGCACAATCCCGCCCGATACCTGGACGTTCTGACGCAAGTTACCCAGCTGGGTGGGCCTTCGAATTGCTGTTGAACGCGGTGCGCGCTCAGGGTGGAGTCCAGAGATGACTGCGCGCGCAGATCGCATCGGTGCCTGCGCGATTGCATCGCAATACGGGAAACCTTGGAGACGGGGTAAGCGTGGAGATTCCGATGCCACTCGTAGTCGATGGCATAGCACACGGTTGCTGCCTCTTTTAAAACCCTGCACTGCTGTAGCTGTACGCAGGCTCGCAAGCTTCCCCTCAAGGACACAGTCTAAAGTGAGACTCGTCGGGTGAGGTGGCTCTCGGCAGAAAGGTCAGGGCGGCACATCGCCGCGTGCATCATGCGACCGCTCCGTGTTGTACCGCACGCGCTAGGCTTCGCGCAATTTGCTCACTTCATCGAAGGTCATGAAGACCCACGCGTTCAGGATCTCGTGTCGATCGCCAGCGCTTCGCGATGGCCTTCGCCGATCACGTTGACGATCCGGTACCGTCGCGCGCTGTCCAGCGTATCGCCCATGGAGTCCATCGCCCACGTGTCGGTCAGCTGCGGCAGCGCGTCGAGCGGCACCTGCACGCACGTTTGGATGCGAACGTCGACTTGTGCATTGTGTGCTCCGAAGCAAACCGATTGGAGTTTAACTCACGCGGTGTCTTGGGGGAGCAGAATACGAGCGCGCAGCGGTCGTCGTAAAACCACAGCGCGCCGCGTCGGTCGGTCCGTTCGCAACAGAAGTCGGCGTGCGGCAATGAAACTTCGGCGGCACTACTCGACCCTACACTGACCGCCGCCGAGCGCGGACGATGATCTCGTGCAGCGGCCGCGTGGTGAGGCGAGCAACCGGAATCACCGGCTCGCTGCTCACCACGTCGAAGTCGTAGCGTCGTACGAGTCGGGCAATGATCAACGCGGCTTCGAGCGTCGCGAACGCGGCCCCGACACAGACGCGGGGACCGATGCCGAACGGGATGTAGGCTCCAGGAGGCATCGCGCGTTCGCGCTCCGGCGAGAAACGATCTGCGTCGAACCGGTCGGGATTGTCCCATAGCCGCTCGTGCCGATGAATCGTCCACGGTGCGATCATCAGCATCGTGCCGCGCTTGACCGCGTGCGGGCCGATCGTTGTGTCTTCGGTGGCGACGCGAGGCAGGAACGTGATCGGCGGGTACAGGCGCATCGTCTCGCGAAACACGCTCCGAATAAACGGGAGGCGTTTCGCATGCTCGATCTCCATCGGACCATCGCCCACGACGCTGTCCACTTCGTCGCGGATCCGGGCGACCACCTGCGGCTGCATGGCCAGCAGGTAGAACACCCAGGTCAGCACACTGGCACTGGTTTCGTGCCCGGCGAGAAAGAACACCCCCAATTCATCGACCAACTCTTCGCGGGTGAAGCCGGCACCCGACTCGCCATCGCGCGCGGCGATCACCGCCGCTGCCAGATCGTCGTGGACGGGCGCATCCGGCACCAGGCGCGGATCGATCATATCGCCGATGTGCCTCCGGATCAGGCGACAGGCCTCGAGCACGGCCGG
>JAYUWD010000550.1:0-2740 GCA_043753735.1 Gemmatimonadaceae bacterium | reverse complement strand
TGCATGGGGTTCACCACATTGATCGCGATTGAGCTGTCCGCTATCGCGTCGCGCAATGTTTGCAGCACTTCGCCCTGCGCGGTTCCGGGGAGGACGCGGCAATTGACCGTCGCCGCCACCTGTTGCGGAATCGCGTTGGGCGCCGTTCCACCACGGAGCATCGTTGCAACGCACGTGGTACGGAGATGTGCCGCCATCTCTCGGTCGGACAGCAACAGTTTCTGCGCCGCGGCGTCGTTGGGGTCGCGCACCATCGCCGTCATCGCTGCGCCGACCGCGCCGCCGGTAAGTGCGGCGCGCCGCTCGAAATTGCTGCGCACAACAGGATTGAGCGAAACTTTGAAGTTGAAGCGGCCGATTTTGTCGAGCGCGCGGGCGAGATGATCAATCGGTGTTTCAATCGGCGGCACGGAGCTGTGGCCACCGGGGCCGTGCGCAACCAGTTCGACATCCAGATAGACCTTTTCGGCGGCTTGGAATGCAAATGCGACCACTTTGCCGTTGTGCAGGTCACCTCCACCCGAGTCGAGATTGAGCACATACTCCCCATCGACGAGCGCGCGCTGTTTTTCGAGCAGCCAGATGGCGCCATTCTCTGAATCGGTTTCCTCGCCCGCAGTCAATGCAAGCACGAGATCGCGCTCAGGAACCAGCCCCGCCTTTCTCGCGATGATGAAGGCTGCGGCGATCGCGGCGACCGGTCCCTTGTCGTCGAGGACCCCCCGTCCGTGGAGATAACCGTCCTTTTCCGTGAGGACGAAGGGATCGGTCGCCCAATCGAGCTTGGGCGCTTCAACCACGTCGAGATGCGCATTGAATACGATCGGTTTCGCGCGCGTCCTGCCTCGCCACCGAAGGACCACGTTCTGACTTTTGGGGCCGCGTCCCATCACCATCACGTCCGCGGCGGGAAATCCGGCAGCGCGAAAACGTGCCGCAAGTTTGTGTGCCGCAGGCGTGGTGGATCCGGTACTCGCCGTGGTGTTGATCGCGATCAGTTCGGCCAGGATCGCGCGCGCCAGTGTTTCGACCGGGCTATTGGCCACGAACATCGGCGCAGTCTGTGGCGCGGACTCACGCTGGACGTTCGTCTGGGCAGATGCAACCAGCGGCGCAACCAACGGCGCAACCAGCAGCGCCGTTCGTAACGCGCGCATGCAGCTTCCTCGACGGGGGTGAGCGGAGGTATGACTGACACTCGCAACGCCGCTTGTTGCAGCGCTGGGTCCAGCCACAACAGTAAACCGCATTTTCACGCGCACTAGAGCTTCTTCATCGCAGCCGCACTGATCCTGATCGACGCGAGTGGATCGGGTGATACGTCCCGCTCGATGAACCAGTGCTTGAGCCCCATGGTGCGTCCCTTGGCGATGATGGTTTTGAAATCGATCGAGCCTGCGCCCACGTCGGCAAAGTCGCGTGCCGGCGGCGGACCAATGTCCTTGACGTGCACACAGGTGACGCGGCCGGGCCACTGCTGCATCAGCGCGAGCGGATCCTGTCCCGCCCTGGTCGCCCAGTACAGATCGAGCTCGAGGTGTACGAGTGAACGATCGGTTTGCGTGGTGACGATCTCCCACCCGGTGGTACCATCGATCGGTGCGAACTCGAAATCGTGGTTGTGATAGCCGAACTCGAGACCTGCCGCCTTGGCCTTCTTGCCTGCAACGTTGAGTCTATCGGCGATACGGTTCCAGTCGTCTTTCGTCTTGCGTTGATTGGGCATCAGAAACGGCATGATCACGATCCGATGCCCCATAGCGTTTGCCGTTGCGAATTGCGTATCCCACACGTCGTCGGTGGCGGGCATCGGCATGTGAGCCGACGGCGCCGTAAGCCGATGTTTCTTGAGCAGCGCCCTCCACCATTTGGCGTCTCTGTTGTAATAGCCGTCGAATTCCAGCTCAGTCACGCCCGCGGCGGCGATCGCGGCAATCGTCCCTTCGATATCCTTCGCCAGCAGGCCGCGCACGGTGTAAAGCTGCAATCCGATCCGTTCGATGCGACGACTGTCGAACAGCTCCCCACCCATCGTTTCATCATGGTGCGACGACGCCGATGCCAACGACGGCATCAGCGTCCCCCCTGCAATACCGGCCGCAAGCAGACGCAGCATGTCACGACGCGTTGTGGCCCGACCGAATTCGTCACTCATCTTTCGACCTCTCCGTGGCATCCCCGTGTGCGAGCCGCGTTAGGGCATCTCCCGTGACGCGATAGACCGTCCACTCATCCTGCGGCCGCGCACCGACCGATTCGTAAAATCCGATCGCATCGACGTTCCAGTCGAGCACCGACCATTCCAGCCGACCGCACTGCCGCTCGACGGCGAGTGCCGCCAACCGTTGCAGCAACGCCTTGCCCACACCGTGCCCGCGAAATGCGGGCTGCACAAACAGATCTTCGAGATAGATCCCGGGGCGCGCAAGGAAGGTCGAGAAATTGTAAAAAAACAGCGCAAAGCCGGCCGCGTTCCCATCAAGTTCCGCGATTACAACTTCGGCATATGGGCGCTCACCGAATAGCGCCGAGTGCAGGAGTTCGTCGCTGGCAATGCATTCGTGTCGCAGCTTTTCGTAGGTGGCCAGCCCTTCGATCAACTCGCGAATGAGTGGCACGTCCGCTGGCGCCGCCGAACGAATACGAATGGACATTGAAGAGCTCACCCTGCCGCAGGACGCAAACGCGACGCAATGCGTTCGATCCGCTGCCGGTTCACGCCAAGATCGCTGCGGCCGAC
>JAYUWD010000549.1:0-8414 GCA_043753735.1 Gemmatimonadaceae bacterium | reverse complement strand
TCGTCAGATACTCGTAGATGATTCGCTTTCGATCGCACACGCGCAAGCGCAGAGGAAGAGTCTGCGGCATCAGTGAGTGAAGTGCGTGTGAAGGCGTTGCAGGGCCATCGTGCACCCTTCACTATGCCATTTATATTCCCACCATGGTTACTCGCGGATTTTTCGGAAAACGTCCGACAGCGGGCTCGTCTTCGCGCATTCCGCCCGGTCAGCACCAAGAACACGGCTTTCCCGTGCTCTCCGCCGGGCCAACGGCGCGTATCGCCACGAGTGCGTGGACCTTTACGGTGCGCGTGGGACCCAAACCCGTGCAGACGTGGAATTGGGAGGAGTTCAACGCATTGCCGATGACCACGATCACACCCGATATCCACTGCGTGACCACTTGGTCCAAGCTGGACACGGAGTGGGAAGGTGTGCTGATCGACGATCTGTTTGCCGCCGCGTCGCTCGCGCCGCCAACGGAGTTCGTGCTCGCGCATTCGTTCGACGGGTATTCGACGAACGTGCCCCTCGCCGATCTCACTGGTGGCCAGGCAATGATCGCGTTGCGCTACGACGGTGCGCCGATCGAACCCGATCATGGTGGACCCGCGCGACTACTCGTGCCCCATCTCTACTTCTGGAAGTCCGCGAAGTGGGTGAACGGGTTGCAGTTCACGCCGCGTGACGAAGCAGGGTTCTGGGAATTGCGCGGCTACCATATGCGCGGCGATCCGTGGAAGGAGCAGCGTTTCACGAATGATTGATGGCATGCGCGAGGGTGCGCCGCGGTGGCAGGACGCGACGATCGAATTGATCTCGCCATTCACTGCGTCGATCAAACGCGTGGTGTTACGACCGCCATCATGGCGACCATTTCTCCCCGGGCAGCATATCGATCTCCGGCTCACTGCACCCGACGGCTATCAGGCGCGTCGCAGCTATTCGATCACATCTGCCCCGGAAACAGCGGGTACGTTCGAGATCGCGATCGAACGTCTCCCCGATGGCGAAGTGTCGCCCTACTTTCACGAAGTCGCGGCAGTCGGCGACAACATCGAAATCAGCGGACCGTTCGCCGAGCATTTCGTGTGGCGTTCGGAAGAACCGGCGTCGGTCTTGTTGGTTGGCGGAGGAAGCGGCGTCGCCCCGCTACTGTCGATGGTGCGGCATCGCGCATTCGTGCCCAATGCATCACCCATGACACTGCTCTACTCGGCGCGCACATGGGATGACGTGATTGTGCGCGATGAGTTGATCACGCACGACGCGACGCAGCCTGATTTGCGCGTGATGTTTTGCCTCACCCGAGATCACGCGCGCCGCGCAGTCGACTACAGTCGCCGGATCGATGCCGACATTCTCAAAACGATGCTGACGTCATTTTCACCGCAGCAAACCTTCGTCTGCGGGAACAACAGCTTCGTCGGCACGGTCTCCGACACACTGCTGGAACTCGGCGTCGTCGCAGCGACGATTCGGACGGAGAGGTACGGGGGAGGGGGAGGGGGAGGTCCCCCATCCCTGGAGCGTGCGCTGTGAAACCCGGTCACGTGGCGCTCTTGCGCGGAGTTAACGTCGGGCCAGCGAAGCGCATCGCCATGGTCGACCTTCGCGCAGTCATCGCATCACTCGGCTACGGCGATGCCAAGACATTGTTGAACAGTGGAAATGTGGTGTTCTCTGCGTCACCCACAAAGGCCCGTAACGCCAGCGAGCGGATCGAGCAGGCGTTGGCCACGCAGCTTGGCCTCCGCTGTCGAGTCACCGTTCTTTCCGTCGACGAGGTCGTGTCCATTGTTCGCGACAACCCGCTGCTCGATTTCGCCGACAACCCGTCCAGACTGCACGTCTCCGTGCTCGCGTGCACAAAGGAGATTGTTCGGCTCGACCCGATCCGCACACTGAACTGGGAGCCCGACGTGCTCGCGGTCGGAGAACGGGTCGCCTACATGTGG
Source organism: Gemmatimonadaceae bacterium (assembly GCA_043753735.1). Lineage (GTDB taxonomy): Bacteria > Gemmatimonadota > Gemmatimonadetes > Gemmatimonadales > Gemmatimonadaceae > Gemmatimonas. The sequence continues at coordinate 6,474 of JAYUWD010000549.1, read as the reverse complement.
TGTGCAAGCGGCATGATCGAGAGCAGATTAGCTACCGCTGCGGCACGGCTGCTTGGAGACGCGGTCACCACCCGGAATTGGGCTACAATTCTCAAAGTGCACGCCTTGCTGACAACGGAATGAGCGCAATCGCCGCGAAGGACGATCTCACCATCGACGTCTTGCGCGCGAGGCTTGGGCGTCGCTACACCATCGAACGTCAGCCCTGAGCAGACCAGCGGCGACAGTATCGATGGACGCAGCGATCTCTATTCGCTTGGACTCGTCGCGTGGTTTGCCGCGACAGCGCGACAGGCGATCAGCGGTGAAACGACGCACAAGGTGCTCGTCAAACAGTTGACCGAAGCCGTACCGGCCGTGCTCGATCAGCGCACCGACCTTCCGCGCACACTCGGCGACGCGATCGATCGCTGCACGCGTAAAAATCCGTCCGAGCGATACGCAAGCGCCGAAGAGTTGGTGGATGCCCTCAATGGTGCGCGCATCGGCGCTCCCGAAGTGCGGCTCCCGATTTAACTTTTCGCAGAGGAGGCATCACAGGCCGGACTCGTGCTGATCGGCGGCATCGTGATGGGAGTGTTGCTGTATGTCGCTCTCGGCCGGATGTATGAGGGAAATCTCGATATCATCCTGCCGGTGGTCCTGTTCGCGGCAGTCCTGTGGGGACGACTTTCTCAGACCGGCTCACAGGTGGGCCGGCTCGCGCGTCGGGGATTAGCACGACCGAAGTGCAGCGCGGACTGGCCGTGATTCTGGCGGAGCGTGACGCGGACCGCGCGCAGTTGCGTGCCGACCCCGATGTCGTCGCGCGTCGGCGACGGCAGGTAATCATCAACGTGCTGCTCTATGCACTTACGTACCCGGTATATTGGTACGTCATCAACCACCAGCGAGTAGAACAGCGCCCGGGTTGATTTATCGTCAGCCTTTTCGGCTCGTTCCTACTCTACACGTTGTCCATCACGCGTGGCATGTCAATCATCGCATTGCTCCGAAGCCCTTTACGTCGACCACCCGGCGAATGGATATTCCGCGCGTTCTGGCTCGGTGGCCTCGGCGCGCGCCTGCTGCGTCGCGCGGCGCGCAAGGTCGGTGGCGCTTCGGGTGGCCGGACAACCAACGTACAGGTGACATCAAGCGTGCGCGCCGAGGTGCCGAATGTGATTGCATCGGCACGCGCGCGATTTGACGTTGCCATGACCGATGCCGGTCATGCGTCACAGTCAGCAAGTGCAACCAACGGCGCGCGCAACGGTACAAGTACCTCGACCGACCTGCGCAGCCTCGTAGCACGCGTTGAAGCGCTTGAACGATGGCGGTCGCAATATTCATAGAGATCAATCCGTCAGTCGTTTCAACGCTTCCGATTCTTCCCCTGGGATGACGTGAACGGTTTGAACCAAGAGAATGCCGGCGTCGGCTCCGCAGTTGCGCTCCCCGAAGGTTCGTATGACGTCGTCGGTCGCGGTCGCATGGGCGCTGCGCTCGCCGAGTCGTTGCGCACATCGGGCGTGCACGTACGCGGTCCACTCGGACGCGGCGCAGACGCGCGTGGTGCAACGGTCGTGTTGCTCTGCGTCCCTGATCGTGAAATCGCGGCCGCCAGCGCGGCTTTGAGCCCCGGGGCTCTGGTCGGACATGTGAGTGCGTCCGCCGACCTCGCACTGCTCGAACCGCATGAACGGTTCGCGATGCATCCGCTGATGAGTGTCGTTGGCGCGGGCGCGTCGTTTCGCGGCGCTGTATGCGCGGTCGATGGCAGCACGCCGCGAGCACTCGCTGTCGCGCAGTTACTCGCATCGACACTCGGGATGAAACCGCGAGTCGTCCCCCGTGAATTGCGACCGCTCTATCACGCGGCTGCATCGTCTGCTTCCAATTTTATCACCACCGTGCAAGGGATGGCTGAAGTGTTAGCCGCGCACGTGGGGCTCGATCGCAACGCGTTGGTGCCATTGGTGCAGGCGACGTTGGACAACTGGGCGTCGCGTGGCGCGCGTGACGCGCTTACCGGACCGATTGCGCGTGGCGATGCCGAGACGGTGCAACGACAGCGCTCTGCGGTCGCAGCCGCGGCACCACAGCTGCTGCCGCTTTGGGATGCACTTGCAATTGCGACGCGTGAACTGGCGCACTCCTCACGCGCGACGCCCCCTCAACCCGAGCCGAAATGATCGTTGCGCGTACCGTTGCCGAATTGCGCGATCTGGTGCGTAGTGCGCGCGCGCGCGGCGACCGAATCGGGCTCGTGCCGACGATGGGCGCACTGCACGCCGGGCATCTCTCGCTCATCGCACACGCGAGTGCCCGCTGTGAGTTCGTGATCGTCTCGCTCTTTGTGAATCCTTCGCAATTCAACGAAGCGGCCGACCTCGAGCGCTATCCGCGTGATGAAGCACGCGATGCCGCACTCGTGGCGAACGCAGGATCGCAGTTACTCTTTGCGCCATCGGTTGCCGAAGTGTATCCGGATGGATTCATGACGACCGTAGAAGTGTTGACGCTCGCCGAGCCGCTTGAAGGTGTCGTGCGCGGCACCGCTCATTTTCGTGGCGTCGCAACGGTAGTGACCAAGCTGTTGAACATGGCCCAGCCAGACGAAGCATTTTTCGGGCAAAAAGATGCGCAGCAAGCGCTGATCATACAGCGGCTTGTGCGCGATCTCGACATGCCGATCGCAATCACGATCTGTCCGACGGTGCGCGAGTCTGACGGATTGGCGATGTCCAGTCGCAACGTCTTGCTTGACGAACACTCGCGTCGACGGGCGCCGGCGCTATCGCAGGCGCTGTTCGCAACACAGCTGGCGATCGCATCAGGCGAACGCTCCACGGCGGCCGCGCTGGCCAAAGGCAACGCGCGGCTTACCGCGGCTGGTGTCGCGCCCGAGTACTTCGTCGCAGTATCGGCGGATTCACTCGAGGCGCAACCGACGCTCAGCGGCGATGTACTCGTCGCCATCGCTGCGCGCTTTGGTGCAGTGCGACTGATCGACAACGTGGTCGTAACGGTGGGGCTGAGATGACGAACGACGCCGCACAGGCCGCGACTGCCGGCGCGCCGACGATGCATGGGCTGCGGCATGTATCGGACCGCTATGCACGCGGTATGCCAATCGTCATGCTTACCGCGTTCGACGCGCCATCGGCGCGCATCGCCGAATCGGGTGGTGCAGACATCATCCTCGTCGGCGACTCTGCTGCCATGACGGTACTCGGCTATGCGTCCACTCGCGACGTGTCGATCGACGAAATGCTCATGCTCACGCGCGCAGTTCGGCGCGTTGTGCAACACACCGCGATACTTGGCGACCTCCCCTTCGGCTCGTACGAAGCTAGCGATGACCTTGCGGTCGCGTCAGCGCGCCGCTTCATGATGGAAGGCGGCTGCGACGCGGTGAAACTCGAAGGTGCAGGGCCAACGCTTCCCCGTGTGCGTGCGATCATCGCTGCCGGAATTCCGGTTTTTGGACACGTTGGCCTTCTGCCGCAGTCGGTTACTTCGCGAGACGGCTATCGGGCACGCGGGCGCGACGCAACGCAGGCGTTAGCCATCATCGACGACGCGCGCCAACTCAACGACGCCGGTTGCATCGGCCTTGTCGTTGAAGCCGTGCCGGCCGACGTCGCCGCGATCATCACCAACGCCTCGCGCATTCCGGTGATTGGTATCGGTGCCGGCGCATCGACGAACGGCCAAGTGCTGGTCTATCACGACCTGCTGGGTTTCACGCAGGGACGCCTGCCGCGCTTTGTGAAGCAATACGCGAACGCGCACGATGACCTGGTCGCGGCAGTTCGTGCGTGGGCAAGCGACGTGCGGGTGCGCGCGTTCCCGGGTGAAGAGCACACATATCCGATTGCAAGTGGTGTGCTGCGCGAGCTACAGGCAAAGGCGCGCTGAACGCAGGTGGGGTGCGTGTCGGCGCCGCCAACAACAACCGTAACTGACTGACGCGGATGAACGCGGATTAACCGTTATGATTTTCGCGGATACAGCGTTGAATCTGTTGCTGTCCGAAAGTGTCAATTGCAGTTGTTCGTTCTTCTCATTCCGTTTCGTCGTATCCGCGTAAATCGCATCTTTTCCGCGTTCGTCCGCGTCGGTCAGTCGCTGTCGTAGTTGCCATTCTCTGCATCCTCCGCGCAAGACGCGGTTCCCGACGATTCTGCTATGAGGAGGCTGCGTTATTCACCGCCTTCGCTCGTTCAATCGCGAGCATCGTCTCTGCCGCCTGCGCCTCCGCTCGAACCTTAAACGCACGCAGCTCACGTAAGGTGTAGAACACGAGGATTACACACAGTGCGAGCGCGGAAAACGTAACTGCCAGCGAAACCGTCTCCGACCGGATGAACGAAGCGGAGAAGAGCACTGCAAAACAAAGTTGCTCCGCCGCCACTAGTCGCAGCATCCGCGTTGCCGCGCCCGCGCCGCGCGATCGCAACAGCGTCCATGTTGCCACAGCGATTATTGTGGTCAAGCCGACGATCCTGAGCCAACGCGAGAAGGTGATCGAGCCCTCAGGGGAGAGCTTGATGAGCAGCATCGCGACCCCAGCGACGATCAGCGCATGCATCGCAAACGAGGCGATCTGATACTTCGGGCTCGCGAACTTGGCCGCGCGCGCCACCGCTGCTTCATGGTCCATCAATAATCTCCTCAGTTGAATTGCACGTCATTGCTGCTCCCGAGTTACCACCAAATTCGCCAATCCGCATCACCCGCAAAACAAACGCCGCCGAATCCTTGAGGACTCGGCGGCGTCTTTCCCTCAGCTCCGTCGTGCTCCGCGGTTTTGCGGAGTCGGCAGAATCACCCTGACTGTTACCGCTTCTGCAACTTGCTCAACAGCTTGAGCATCTCCATGTACAACCAGATCAGGGTCACTAGAAAGCCGAATGCGCCGTACCATTCGAGCGATTTCGGAAGTCCCTGCTTTACCATCTGCTCGACGCGATCCATGTCGAGCAACAGAAAGAACGCGGCGAGCCCGGTCGAAAGGAGGCTGAAGCCGATGCCCAAGATTCCGTTGCCGTTGATGAACGGAATGCTGATGCCGAAGAAGCCAAGCCCGAACTGCACCAGATAAGTCGCAAGAAGACCCAGCAGCGCCATGCCGGCGACTGCACGCATGCGTTCTGTCACCTTGATGAGACCAGCGCGATACACCGCGAAGAGCAACACCGCCGTCACCAGCGTTGCGCCCACGGCCATCATCGGAAGGCCGGCAAAACGGACGTTGTAGATGCCCGAAATTGCGCCCAGTGCAAGCCCTTCAACCACGGCGTAGATCGGCGCCGTGATTGGCGCCCACGTTGGCTTGAATGAGGTGGCCAGCGCCAGCACGAGTCCGCCGATACTTCCGAACAGCATCGCCGCACCCCACTGCTCCGGACGCTGCCATACCAACAACGCGCTGAACGTGGTCGCCAGCAGAAGCACCAGCGTCTTGGTCGCGGTCCCGTTGATGGTCATCGCAGCATCGCCGACCGCGCGGCGGCTGAGTTGGTCGAGCGCCCTGGAACGCAGGGCAGGATTGGTCGATTCCATATCTCTGTATCGATAAGGGTTTGGGGCGCGAAACCGCGGGAAAAGGCGCGCCCCGAACTACACCTGAAGTCTAATCAGCTAGCTCTGGTACTCACTGTTGTACTCGCTCTGTTCGGCAGAGGATCCGAGTACAACGCAAAAGCATCTCCAATCCCCAGTCGACAGTCTCCGGTCTTCCAGTCACCCCCTCCCCCCGCACAATGGATACTCCACATCGGGCCCCGTGATCGCCAACCGATCCCTCCGGTTGGCTATTGCCGCCATCACATCGTGGATGAAACGGGCGAGCCGCGCCGCATGGTCGTACTCGATGTACTGCGGTTCGTCGGTGAGCTGGTGATAGTCCTGCGCGTAGCCAAGCGAGAAGTAGGTGACGGGCACTTTCTGGTTGACGTAGTTGACCTGGTCGCTGCGGCAGAACCGGTTCATCGGGTTCGCGACCACGTCCCACGTCTTGTCGATGGCCATTGGTTCGGTTCGCACGGCGTTGACCGAGTCGATCATGTCGCCAAATTCCCGCGAAAGGCGCCGCGATCCGAGCGTCTGCACCGAGTTGGGACCACCAAACTTCACCTGATCCGCGCGCCCCTTGCCGAGCATGTCCATGTTGTGCGCGGCGACCACGGCGCCGAGCGGAATTGTCGGATGATCGGTGAACCATTTGGAGCCAAGAAGTCCCGCTTCTTCCCCGGCATGCGACACGAAAATGATGGAACGCGCCGGCCGTTCCGTCGCAAACTTTTCGGCGATCTCGAGCAATATTACCGTGCCGGAGCCGTCGTCGTCGGCACCATTCATGATCGAATCGCGACGGGGCGCACGAATGCTGCGCGCCCGCGTGATCAGGGAATCGATCTGATGTTGCTGCATAGCCGTCGGACGACAGACCGGATCGTTGTTGCCCTGACGACGCGTGATGGTGTT
>JAYUWD010000548.1:0-2747 GCA_043753735.1 Gemmatimonadaceae bacterium | reverse complement strand
CGTCGATGGTGGCGCTCACGCGCGTCGCCTCGCTGGCATTCTCGATGCGGACAATGCGCTTGCCCTCAACAACGATCGTCTTGCGCGGCGCGAGCTTCCCGTTGGTAACGTCGACGATCGTGACGTTATGAATGGTGACCGTCTGCGATGTGGTCTGCGAAACGGCACGCGCCGTGGGCAGCATAAGGCTCACCACAAACGCCACAACCTGCGACAGTATCACACGCATGCGCCTTTCTGTCTCCGGAAAGAAGGAATTTTGTTGCAACGCGCTGGCATGTCGACGCGGACCGTGCGATAGTCGCGGAGCCAAGCGATTCAGACTGCGCTCATGTTGCTCTGACGGCGGATCTGTGCCGCGTGGCGACGCTCGTGCATCGCGATCACGAGAATCCACTGATAACCATTGAGCGGGCCAAACAACGGATGTGGATGCGATACCGCGCCGAGAGCGAGCCCTGACCCTTGAATCAGCGCCGTGACCAGACGTTCACGCACAGCGTGCAGACGCTCGATTCCCTCGGCGGCTGTAAGTCCGCCCCTGGGCTTCACCTGTTCGGGCGCTTCGATGCGCCGGTCGAAGTTGAGAATATCGAATTGATTGAGTGAGTCGAGTATGCTGCTCGATTCAACTTCGTAGTCGCCATTCGCCTGGGCCTCCTTCATCAATTTGGACACCAGTCGACCGCCACCGTCCTCGACGATGCTCAGATGTTCGAGGATCTGCGAAACACTCCAAGCGTCACCCGTTGGTGCATTGTCGCGCTGCTCGGCGGGGAGCGCGTTCACCACAGACAGCAATTCGCGACGACTGGCTTCAAGTTCGGCGAGGAGTTCGGCGATACGGGGATGTGGCGCAGCAGTTGTCGCGGACATGTCTGCCTCGGTCAGGCCGGCGAGCCGGCGTCGGGGTGGAAGCGCTCGCCCGATGCCGCCATCGAGCGCAGGAGAGCCGCAGCCTCGAACCGGCCGGGGTACAACACGTTCAACGCATCGAGTTGGCTCACGACTACATCGGCGCCAAGGGAGTCAAGATAGCGGAACGGGCCGCCGCGAAATGGCGGGAAGCCAATGCCAAAGACGGCACCGATGTCTCCATCGCGCGCAGATCGAATGATCCCTTCCTCGAGACAGCGCACCGCTTCATTGAGCATTGGAAGCACCGCCCGCTGCCGGATTTCGTCGGTATCGAACTGGCGTCGTACGCCAAGCGATGGCGTGAGCAGATAGATCTCCTCGTCCACGTCCAGCCGTTTGCCGGTGTCGTCATACTTGTAGAAGCCGCGCTTCGACTTGCGACCGAGTCGGCCGCTTTCTATCACACGCTGCAGCGTGACGGACCGTTGCATCCGTACGCCAAATGCGGCCTCCATGATCGGGCCTGACTTTGCGGCGATGTCGAGTCCGACTTCGTCGAGCAGTGTGATTGGCCCGACGGGAAACCCGAACTGGGTCAGCGCCGAGTCGACCGTACCGATCGCCGCGCCCTGGTCCAGTAGTTTGCCGCTTTCGTTGATGTAGGGCGCGAGAATGCGGTTGACGTAGAAACCTGGTCCGTCGCGGACCACGATGACTGTCTTGCCCAGCGTGCGCCCGTATTGAACGACTGTGACAGTTGTTTCGGCGCTCGTCTCCGGTGTGACGATGACCTCCAGCAACGGCATCTTGTGCACTGGGGAAAAAAAATGCATGCCCACGACACGATCGGGGCGCGACGACGCGGTGGCGATGTCGCGAATGGGGATCGTGCTCGTGTTGGACGCGAAGATTGCGTTGGGTGCCGCCGCTTCTGTCTCGCGCAGCACCTGATGCTTTACGGCGAGATCTTCAAACACGGCTTCGATGACCAGATCGGTGCTTGCGAATCCGCTGTAGTCGGTGGTGCCGCCGAACTGCGCGAGCATGTTGTCCATTTGCAGACGCGTGATCTGCTTGCGTTTGAGACGTTCGCGCAACACGTCGCGCACCGCGCGCCAGCCGGCGTTTAGACGATCCAGCGACGCATCGCGAATGCGCACGAGTGAGCCTTGTTGCACGGCGACCGTCGCAATCCCCGCGCCCATGAAACCTGCGCCAAGGATACCGAGTTTGCGAATGAGCGTTGCCGTTGCTGTCGCCCCCTGCGCGAGACCACTGTCCTTTTTCAGTGCAGTGGTGGCAAAGAAGAGATAGACGAGCTGCTTCGAGACTGCGCTGGTGGTCAGTGTACCAAAACGCGCGGCTTCCTCATCCAAACCGGCCTGGATTCCATCGGTGTAGCCGCGTTGCATCGCATCGATGGCGGCAAGCGGCGCGGGATAGTTGCCCTTGGTCTTCGCCAACACCGTTTCACGCGCCTGTTTGAAAACCAGTCGACGACCGAGTGCGTTGTCTTCGAGCAGCATCTGCGCCGCGCCATGCTTGCGCACCCGCAGCGTTGGTTGTTCTCCACCCCCGAGCTGTCGTGCGCGTTCAACTGCGACCGAGCGCAGGATGGAGGGATGTACCAGCTCATGCACGAGTCCAATCTGATACGCTTTTTTGGCACGGATATTCTTGCTCGTGAGAATCATGTCGAGTGCGATCTGCAATCCAACAATTCGCGGCAGCCGTTGCGTACCACCCGATCCCGGAATCAGTCCGAGTTGCACTTCGGGAAGCGCAAGTATGGTTTTCGGATGTTCAGTCGCGATGCGGTGCCTGCACGCGAGCGCCACTTCGAGACCGCCACCAAGTGCGGCTCCGTGTATCGCCGCGACGACCGGCTT
>JAYUWD010000547.1:0-2755 GCA_043753735.1 Gemmatimonadaceae bacterium | reverse complement strand
CGACGGGCGATGCTGATGCCGTAGCTTCGTCCCGGAACACCCTTGAGCAGGCGATACGTTGGCGCGAGTTGCACGGCGTCGAATTGCAGCGACGCATTCACCACGCCTTCCACCTCGGTGGCCAGCAACTTGAGCTGCCCCAAGTGCGTCGTCGCGATTGTGAGCGATCGGCGAAGCGTCAGTGTTTCGAGGATCGAGCCGCCGAGTGCAGCGCCTTCGGCTGGATCGGTGCCCGAGCCGAGTTCGTCGACCAGCACGAGCGAATTACTTGTCGCCAGCCGAAGAATTTCGCCCTGATTCTTGAGGTGTGCACTGAACGTCGACAGGCTGGCCTCGATGCTCTGCTCGTCGCCGACATCGGCAAAGGCATCATCGAACACGGGCAAGCGGCTCGTGGGTCCAACGGGTGCGGGCACACCAGCCTGCGCCATTGCCGCAAGTAGTCCGATTGCCTTGAGCAGCACCGTCTTGCCGCCGGTGTTCGGACCGGAGACGAGCAAGGTGCGCTCGTTTGGATGCATCGTCAGGTCGAACGGCACCACGGGCGTACCGCGCGCCAGCAGGAGTGGATGACGTCCGTCCACGATGGCCAAGCCATCGGCGGGCGCGCAGAAGGACAACGGAGCGCACAACGATTCGATGGCGTAACGCGCGCGTGCATACAAGGAATCGAGTGCCACGAGCGCCGCATATGCCCCGTTTATCGCTTCGTGATGCGGTCGCAATCCGTCGGTCAACTCGCGCAACACACGTTCGACTTCGCGCTGCTCTTCAATCTCGAGTTCGCGCAGCCGATTGCCGAATTCCACCGCCGCCGGAGGTTCGACGAATATCGTTTCGCCGGTACCCGAACTGTCGTGCACGATTCCGCCGACATAACCACGGGCTCCGCGCCGCATCGGCATCACCCAACGGCCATTGCGCATCGTCACCGAGAGATCGCTCACCTGGTGGTGCGCTTCCAGCTTGCCCATCTCGCGCTCGAGGAGTCGCACCAACTCGCCTTCTGCTTGTCGCAATTCTCGACGCACCCGTCTCAGCGCGGGCGACGCATCATCCTTGACGACGCCGTCGTCGGTGATGGCGCGCACGATTGCGTCTTCTTGCGCGCGCAGGTCGATCAGCGCTGCGGCAAACGGCAACAAGTACGCGACGGTCAGCGCGGGGCGACGCGGATCACGCAGGGCGTCACGCGTGCGACGCGATGAACGCAGCAGTGTGGCACTCTGAATCAGCTCTTCCGCGCTCCACGACAAACCTGCAATGCGCAATCGCCTGAGCGGCTCGCCAAGGTCGGGAATCGGTTCGGTGACCCAACCAGAGTCCGAGGCAATGAGCGACCGCATCGCACCGACGCGCGCATGCTCGCCTTCAATCCACTGGCGCTCGGTGTGCGGTACGAGCGCGCGCACAGCAGCAGCGCCAGGCGCGGAGTGAGCGCGAGCGGCGACGTATGCAAGCAGTCGCGGAAATTCCAGGATACCGAGGGCGTGCCCGTTCATCTGCTCAAAAAAACGAGGGACAGCGACGGAGATCAACCGCGCGCGAGTTCTTCCTTTGCGATTGCGTTGATCGCACTGCCATCTGCGCGCCCCTTGAACTGCGGCATCACTTTGGCCATCACGGCGCCCACATTCGACGCGCCGCCTACGACCGCTTCGCGAACTGCAGCCCGCAACTCGTCGGCGCTTACCTGCGCTGGCAAATACACCTCGAGCGCAGTCGCTTCAGCCTGTTCCTTGTCCGCGAGGTCTGCGCGATTGGCTTTGGCATAGATCGCGACCGATTCCTTGCGCTTTTTGATCGCCTTGCGGATGACGTCGATGACGTCATCATCGGTTGCATCGTGCTTGAGCTCGATCTCCCGATTTTTTATCTCCGAGATGACCATGCCGAACAACAGCACGCGATCCTTTTCCTGTGCCCGTCGGGCCGCAACCTGATCGGTCTGCAGCCGCACGAGCAGCGAAACGCCGTCGGCGGCCACGAGAGAACTCAACCCTGGCGCGTGCGGCGGTTTTTACGAACGGCCGCGTTCATCTTGCGCTTGCGGCGCTCGGACGGCTTTTCGTAATGACGATGCTTGCGCAGGTCTGACAGGATGCCAGCCTTCTCGCACTTCTTTTTGAAGCGCTTGAGGGCCCGCTCGAAGTTCTCGTCCTCGTGGATGATGACTTCCGACAAACTCGATCTCTCCATGTGGTCCCGACATGAGCTCTCGCACACAAGGTACGAAAGTCAAAGGGCGGGAAAGGCGGCTCGCGCGATCGATAGGCAAGAATTGCCGAACGAATCGCGTGTCCTAAGTGAAGGCACGGTAGCCTTATATCCTACCTACAGTGAGTCAAGCGGTCAAGGAGAGGACAGTTACCCGGGCGGCCAAGTCATGGTCCGACCGCCCAGCAGGTGCAGGTGCAGGTGAAAGACGGACTGTCCACCGTCCACACCGGTGTTCATCACCGTGCGATAACCGCCCTCGGCAATCCCCTCGGTCCGGGCAATCTCCGCGGCCAACAACCCCAAAGCTCCCACCTCTTCCGCGTCAGTCGCCTCGGCCAGCGACGCGACATGCCGCCGCGGAATGACCAGCACGTGCACCGGCGCCTGAGGGTGCAGGTCGCGGAAGGCGACCGCGTGCGCGTTCTGCGCGATCAACTTGACCGGAATCTCTCCGTTGGCGATGCGGCAGAAGAGACAGCCGTCAGCTTTGAACTCCGCCATCTGTTGCTCCGTTCGAAGTGGGCGACATTGTGGT
>JAYUWD010000546.1:0-8481 GCA_043753735.1 Gemmatimonadaceae bacterium | reverse complement strand
TCCTATCTCTATTCGATGGGCCGAGGGGCAACTCGCGAGGCGCTGCGCGACTTCGCACCGATCGAGGTGGTTTACGCCCAAAGCCCATAATTGACGAGTAACGCGACGATATCACGCGTACCCCGGAGAGGTGGCTCCACCGTTCACCGACACGGTGCCACCACCATCATTCGCCTCCACCATGCGACGCGGATTCGATGGATCGATCCACAGGTCGTGATGATCGGCGTGGAGTGTGCGAACAGTGGTGAACGTGCGGCCACCATCGGCGGATCGCTCCAGCTGGAAGCTGAGTACGTACACCGTTTCGCGGTCCTTCGGGTCAGCGACTACACGCAGGAAGTAGAAAGCCCGCTGCCACAGGTCGCGGTGCGCGTCGATGCGCCGCCACGTGGCGCCCCCTTCGGCAGTCCCGGATTTCGCGTGAGTTCCGTCCAGGTGTGGCCGCCGTCCGTCGACTTGAAGAGTCCCGAACCGTCACCGCCGCTCCACAGGATCCACGGTTGTGCCGGGCGGTTACACGATCCAGCGCATTCCCACACTTCCGCCGAACGGATGGTCCTGGTCGAGGGGCAGCTGACCGTCACGTACAAGGGTGCAGCGGCGGCGCGTTTGACGCCGGGTGTATACGCCTACGGTCCGGCGAGTTTGCCGCATGAAGCGAAGTGTGCGGGCAGAAAGCCGTGTACGCTGTTCATTGCATTCAAAGGGCCGGTGGACGCGAACGCATACGTGGGGTCGCTGAAATAGGCACTTCGGTGGCAGGATCGTTCCGCCATTGTTCCTCATGGCGGGTCGCAATTGGACCGCGCATATCTGCGGCCCGATCTGGACTGACTCGCGGACGATAACCCGTGGCAACTACGTGGATCTGCGTGGGCGGGGCCGGTCGGCGCGGGGCGTTCAGCCGGCAGGCGTGATTTCCTCATGGTCTGTAAGAAGATCGCCGAGGGTGAAAAGCCGTTTAAGGCCCGTCGATGGGACATTATTGTTTGTGTCCCTGAAGTGGCCGCTCATGGTCCGCTAAATGATAGGTGGCCCATCTGCAGGACTCAACCGCCCCTTTCGAGTCGCCCCCATGATCGGCTCCAAACGTCGTCTCTTCCTCGCTGCGCTGTTCGTGCCCACAATCGCCAGCGCGCAGAGTACACCACCCAGCCGCGCCTACGCGCAGCTGACAGCGCTCTTCACCGAGTGGCGGGCGTTCGAAGAGCCGCCACGCGTCGGCGACATTCCCGACTACATCCCAGCCACCAATGCGAGGCGGCTCGCTGCACTCAAGGGCTTGCAGCGTCGATTGCAGGCCATCGACACGACCGGCTGGCGCGTTCCCGAGCAGGTGGACTGGCATCTCGTGCGCGCTGAGATGAACGGCATGCAGTATCACCTCTCGGTGCTCAAGCCGTTTGCGCGCGACCCGGCCTACTACGCGTCGATTCGTGCGGAGCAGAGCGATACGCCAGCAGAAGAAGGGCCAGTCATCCACGGAGCCATCCGCTTGTGGCGGTATCCCGTTTGGCCTCGCACGGTCCTCGACACCTCGAAGGCGCTGACCTCGACCGAATCGGCGCGCCTGACTGCGCAGCTCCGCACCATCCCGCCACTGCTCAAGCAAGCGCGCCTCAATCTTGCTGGCAGCAACACGCGTGATCTCTGGCTCGGCGGCGATCGCGCCTTCACCGAGCAGCACGAGTCACTCGAGCGCCTGAACACGCTGGTGGGTGCGACAGACACAGCGCTCGTTCGTAGCATCGACGAGGCGATGACGGCAACGGAAGCGTTCGCATCGTGGGTGCGCGTCGAAGCGCCGAAGAAGACCGGTCCCTCGGGCATCGGAAAGGCGCAGTACACATGGTTCCTCAAGAACGTTCTGCTCGTACCACTCACCTGGGAGGACGAAGTTACCGTCACCAGGCGAGAGCTCGCGCGCGCGCACGCCTCGCTGCGACTCGAGGAGGAGCGCAATCGCGATCTCCCGCCCATGGTGGTCGCGCAGACCGCGCAGGAGTTCGCCGCGCTGCAGGAGCGTGCAATTTCGCGCTACCTGCAGTTCGTCCGCGACAAGCGCATCGTGACCTACGAGCCGTGGATGGAGCGCGCCCTCCGCGAGCGCATGCCGACATTCGTGCCGCCGGCCACCGCGAACTTCTTTTCGCAGGGCACGTTGCGCGATCCGATTCCGCTCTGGACGCATCTCTGGCACTGGTGGGACAACGCGCGTTTCCGTGAACATCCGCATGCGAGCGTGATTCGCCGGTCGCCGCTGCTGTACAACGTGTGGATGAGTCGCTCCGAAGGCATGGCGACATCGATGGAAGAGTGGATGATGCACGCCGGCTTGTACGACAGCTCGCCACAGTCGCGTGAGATCGTCTGGATCATGCTCATCGCACGTGCGGCGCGCGGACTTGGCAACCTCTACGCGCATTCCAATGAGCTCACGATGGCGCAGGCGGGTGACCTGCACGTGAACTGGACGCCGCGCGGCTGGATGCGTCGCGATCCGCTCCTGGGCTTCGAACAGCACCTGTACCTGCGGCAGCCGGGATACGGTGCGTCGTACGTAACCGGCGGACGTCTCATGGAGGAGACGATGGCCGAGCGAGCGCGCCAGCTCGGGGACGCATTCACGATGCAGCGTTTCTTCGACGAGGTGAACGCCGTGGGGATGATCCCCGTGTCATTGATTTACTGGGAGCTTACTGGAGACGATCGCATGATCCGCGAGCTCCGCCCAGGGACCGGGCCGCTGCCATTCCGGTAGACATGCACCCGCTTTACTGGTCCGACCAGTCTTTCCGATGCAACTTTCCGTACCGATTTGCTTCGCCGAAGCGCCTTGCCTGATTCTCTCCCGCCTCCAATGACACGCCTCCTCCCGCGCGGCATCCACGCGCTTCCTGGCGTTCTCGCCGTCCTCATCGCGTCGCAGCCCGCGCCACTTGCAGCGCAGACCATGGCGCAGACGATGGTGCAGCGCGCCGGCACGAAGACCATCACCCTGCGCGACGTGCTCGCCGAACCCACGTACGGCGGCTACGACATCTCGCCAACCGGCACGCAGGTGCTGTTTCTCAAGACCACGCGCGACCCAAAGGACTGGGCGGCAACCAGTCACGTCTGGATGCGCGATCTGGCTGCCAACCGCACCTTTCAGCTGACCAACTCGCCGAAGGGTGAGAGTGGCGCGCGTTTCCTGCCCGATGGGCGTGTCGCCTTCACGTCCACGCGCGACACCAAGACCAACTGGTACGCCATTTCGCCAAGTGGTGGCGAAGCGATGAAACTGGTGGAGGACGACAGCCTCCCAGCCAATGGGTCATTCTCGGCCAACGCCAGTCATTTCATCTTCACGAAGGCGACCGATAGACCGGACAAGAAGGAGTGGGAAGACCGCGTGACGAAGAAGGATGACGGCTACTACGCGGAGAAGAAGCTCACCTACAATCACGTCTGGTTGTCCGATCTGCAGGGCAACCGGAAGAAGCAGATCACAACGGGCTCGGTCGACAATACGAGTGTCGACCTGTCGCGCGATGCGAAGTGGATCGCTTTTGCGTCGAATCGTTCGGGCAGAAGCATTCTCGACGCGAACTCCAGCAATAACTCCGATCTGTTCGTCGTGTCCGCGGACGGTGGCGAGCCGCGCCAGATCACGACCAACAAGGGCCCGGACAATTCGCCGTCGTTCTCGCCGGACGGGAAGTGGATTGCGTACGGGTCGAGCGATCATCTGAACAGCACGGCGGATCAGACCGACGTGAAGATTGTGAGCGCCAACGGTGGCGAGCCCAGAAATCTGACCGCGAAGTTCGACTACTCCGCGTCGAACATCGTCTGGTCGCCGGACGGTGCATTCATCTATTTCGTGGCCGCGGAAGGATTGACGTCGAAGCTGTACAAGGTTTCGGCGGTTGGTGGGACACCGACGGAGATCTCATTCGGAAAGGATTTTGGCGTGAGCAGCGTCTCGATGACGGACGACGCATCGAAGTGGCTCGTGACCGGCGCAACGCTGAACGACGGCAACGTCGTGTTCCTTGCGGGCCGTGACGGCGCCAACCCGAAACGGCTGTTCCTTGAGCACAGTGGACTTGAGGGATATCGTGTCGCACGCGCCGAAGGCATCTCGTGGAAGGGTGCAGACGATCTTGAGATCGAAGGCGTGCTCACGTATCCGCTGAACTATGAGCCGGGCACGCGGTACCCGACCATTCTACAGGTGCACGGTGGGCCGTTTGGTCGGTACACGACCACGTTCAACGCCAGTGCACAGATCTGGGCGGCGCGCGGGTACGCAGTGTTTCAGCCCAATCCCCGCGGCAGTTCAGGGCGAACGTTTGCCTTTGGCAATGCGAACGCCAACGATTGGGGCGGCAAGGACTTCGTCGACATCATGAAGGGTGTCGATCACATCGTCGCGCTCGGCGTTGCGGACACGGCGCAACTCGGCGTGATGGGTGGCAGCTATGGCGGTTTCATGACGTTCTGGACGGTCACGCAGACGCCGCGATTCAAGGGAGCCATTGGACACGCGGGCATCAGTGATTGGTATTCGTTCTTCGGACAGACTGATATCCCGAACCTGCTGGAAGGGGGCTTCGGCGGACTTCCGTCGGAGAGCAAGGCCACGTACGAGCGCTGGTCACCCATCGAGCATGCGAGCAAGGTCACCACGCCGCTGCTCATCACGCACGGCGAAGAAGATCGCCGTGTTCCGATTGCACAGGCCGAGCAGTACTACCGGTTGCTCAAGAAGCAGGGAAAAACGGTGGAGTTCCTGCGCTATCCGCGCGAGGGGCACGGCATCGCCGAGCCGATGCACCGGTTGCAGCTCGACGTGGAGCAGGAGAAGTGGATGGACCAGCACGTGCGGAAGCGCGCCACGAGGACCGTGAGTGGTGTGCGGTAGTTCGGTGAACGGTCGGCGCGGCCGACGATTGATCGTGGGCATGCTGTGCCTATTGGCCGCGTGCGCCAGCGCCAAGTCCACGAACGACGCCAAGCTCGCCGACCTGATCGTCACGGTGCGCCCTGGTGCACTGACGGCACCCGACTCGGTTGGGCCTGGGTGGACGCGCGTGCACGTTGCGGAAGCCCAAGATGCACCGCACATCGTCGTGGTGTTTCGTCTGCCTGCGACGTCGACGGAGGGCGACGTCAACGCGTTCGTTGCAGCGCTCGATACCGCGCCTGCAACGCCGCGTCCGGGCGTCGCTATCGGTGGCCCCGAGATGGGGGCGCGTGGGGATGTGATCGTGCACATCACCCCCGGGCTGTACGTGATAGCCTGCGTGCGACGTGGCAAGAACGGACATCGGCATGCCGGCACCGGGGAGTCGAAAGTCCTGCATGTACGATCCGCCACGGCGGCCGATTCCGCGTTTGCCACGCCTCCGCGCAGCACGCAGGTCGTGCGCATGGTCGACTTCGCCTATGCCGGTCCGGATCAGTGGGCGCCAGGTGCGCAGTGGCTTCGGATAGAGAATACGGGACAGCAGGACCATCAGCTTCGTTTGGTGCGTCTGCGAGATGGCGTGACACTCCAGGCGTGGATGACGGCAGACGATCCCGATACCATGGCTACGGCGGTCGCCGGAATGGCGCGTGTTGGTTCGGGCGAAGTCGCGTATCTGCCGGTCGATATACTCCCGGGCAGCTACGTGGTCTATTGCCTGATTCCGGATGCCACCTCGAAACGTCCGCACATCGAGATGGGAATGCTGCGCGCGATTCAGGTTCCCTAACACTGCGCTATTTGGCGACCGCCGCGCAATCGATCCTTGCGTTGCGGCTGACCGTGACCCCCACAACTGCGGCCATTACTTCAGCGTGAGCGAGCCACATCGTCTCATGTGTCGCTGCAGCCGAACGTAGCATCGAATAGCCCTACCGCACTCTTGCATAGGCAAACCCCTCAGTTACAGATAACCGGGTGATCTTGCGTCGCGCGGCTGCAGATGAAGCGAGCGGTGATCCTTCAAGGAAGCGCGCCGCGTTCCGATCTCACGGGGAGGTGAGCGATGACAGCAATCGAAGTCCGCAGTTTTCGCGTACTAAATCCCGCCACGGCTACAGCCGCCGCCGCCCGACCGACGTTTGCCACCGCAGCGCTTGTTGTCGGAAATCCCAGCATGCCCTTCGTGTACAGCGGCCGAACGGCCACCCGCGCCAGATTGCAGCCGCTTCCGGGCGCGGAGGCCGAGTCGCGCACCATCGCCGCGCAATTGGGTACGCAGGCATTGACGGGCAAAGCGGCAACGGAAACGACCGTGCGTGCGAGAATGAGTCGGGCGCCGCTCATTCACTTCGCCACTCACGGCCTCGCCTACGGGTCGTCCAACCCCGCGCGACGTTCGTTTGTCGCGTTTGCGTCGGACTCATCGCACGACGGCCTGCTGACGATGGGCGAGCTGATGGATGATCAGTCCTTGAGGCTGATCGCTGATCTCGTGGTGCTCAGCGCCTGTCAGTCCGGCCTTGGGAACGTGAAGAAGGCCGAGGGCAGCGTGGGTCTTCAGCGCGCGCTGCTCGCCAAGGGCGCGCACAGCGTGCTGGTTTCGCTTTGGAACGTGGATGACAAAGCCACGAGGCTTTTGATGGAGAAGTTCTACGCGTACTGGCTGGAGCCGACGACGGTGCGAAGCAAAGCCACTGCATTGCAGATGGCACAGGAAGCGGTGCTGAGTGCAGGTCGCGCCGCGCGCGAAGGCATCCTCCAGTAGTTCGACCGCCCTTGTCTTGTCACCGAGCGCCGCGTGAATGCGTGCCCTGTACCATGACGCCAGCCCATGACTGCCGTCAGCCCGTGTCGCTCGCTCGATGCGCGCAGCGAATTGCTCGGCTGTCGCACGCTCGCCGCCGAGCCCCGCTGCCAGCCCGAGCACGCCGAGCACCGCCAGATCGATGTCGTCCGGACGTGAGCGCAGAGAGCGCTCCGCAAATGCGGCAAGAGACTCGACGTTTCCCGAGTACGCGTGTGCTTCCATGCAGTCAAACGCCACGGCGCCGTCGGCGAGATCGACGGCCGTCCGGCGGCTACACCAGGTGGCGGCGCGCTGCAACACGGCCTTGGCCTCGACCGCGTGTCCGTGGGCCGAGAGCTCCCACGCCGTCCGCGTCAGGAGGAAGCCTGCTGAAATCCCAGACTTTGCGCAGTTGAGGGGGCACGTGTACGTTCGTCGCGCAATGCGCGATACTCACCGGTGTAGTCGTTAGTGTAGTGCCGCAGGCCGGGCAGACTGCGCAGAAAGTGCGGGTCTGATGTTCCGAGCGTATCAAAGTGGGCCAGCGACTCCCGTGGTCGATTGGCATCACGCAACTTGATCGCCAGCCACCAGCGATTCGGCCACACCGGGGCCAGCGCATGCGCCCGGCGCCAGCCGCGAACCGAGAGTTCGTGATTACCGCCGACGTCTCCCCGCAGCGCATCGAGCAGCGCGCGCTCGTAATCGGTGAGGTTCTCCTGCTGCGCCTGCACCAGGAACAACGCCGAATCGGCCAGCACTTCCCCGCCGGGGCGGCGCAGCGCAGCACTCGCAAACCACAATCGAACCTGAACGTAGTCCGTATCGGCCTTAATCGCTTTGTCGAATCGGACCAGTTCGGCAATCGCTTGGTCCTCATCAGGATCGGGCTGCCGCAGACTTGCCTCGAGCTGCAGACCTTCGCGCACCAAAAGCAGTGCCGCGCGCAGTGGTGGATCGCCCGACGGCAGCATGGCGCGCGTGAACTCCCGACTTGTCAGCGCAAGGATTGCCCCGGCCAGTCGCTGACGAAGGGCGGCCGTTGCCGCACGCATATCAGTCCGAGGTACATCGACTTCACGAAGCGCACGAATCGTCTTGCCATCAGTTCCCGATGCGAGCGCAACGGCGATGCGCCCGCTGTCCCTACCCCGTGCCGACACGACACCGGTCACGATCAAGCCGGCCCGTACCGACGTCGAAATGGCCGTCGGCAAGGTTGTGCCACGCGGAAACTGCGACTCGATACGCTCCACCTCTGCACGCGCCACCACGTCGCTGCTATCGAGTGCGCTCAACTCGCTCGCAATGTCGCCGGCGTAGCGCTGGACTTGCGCGATGCGCGCATCGGATCGGGTGTCAGTGAGATCGAAGTATTCGCGATGTTTGGCGGTGTCGAAATTCTCGTGCCGGACGGAGTTCGCGTCGAGGTGGTCGGCATGGCGGTAGAAGAAAAGCGAGCGGGTCCGACCCACGGCGCGCGTCACGTCTTCAGGACCTTGTCCGGGTACGCATCGAGAGGGGGACAGCGCTCGCGACCACGAAAGCGCTGGAAGAGGCACCGCGTGTCGCGCATGCGCCCGTGTGCTCGTAGATGACTTCGAGCGCCGTTCTTGCGTGTGAAATTATTGGACGTTATTCTTTCAAACATGCAGACAGGTTCCGTCCTGAAAACCGCCCCCGACCCGTCCGCTGTCGTCGCCAAGGCGGCGCTCGCGGCGGCGGAAAGGCTGGG
>JAYUWD010000545.1:0-8502 GCA_043753735.1 Gemmatimonadaceae bacterium | reverse complement strand
AAAACTTCTCCACCGCAAACGATCCCATCGCCGAGCCCACGACAACGGCGCGACGCATGGACCGCTCGCTCAAGTCGCCGGTCGATGCGAGATAGCCGATGAAACCGCCGGCGAACGAATCGCCTGCGCCGGTTGGATCGAAAACGTCTTCGAGCGGATATGCCGGTGCGAAAAAGATGCTTTCACGCGTAAACATGAAGGCTCCGTGCTCGCCTTTCTTGATGAGCACAAAGCGCGGTCCCTTGTCCATGATCCAGCGCGCAGCCTTGATCAGATTGGTCTGCTCGGTCAGCTGACGGGCTTCGCCATCATTGAGCGTGATGAGATCGACATGACCAAGCAGTTCGACGAGTTCCGGACGCCTCGATTCGATCCAGAAATTCATCGTGTCGCAGGCAACAAGGCGCGGCTTGTTCACCTGCTCGAGCACCTGCAACTGCAGACGCGGATCGATGTTGGCGAGAAAGACAAACGGCGCGTTGCGGAACTGTTCGGGAATCTTGGGGCGGAAATTCGAGAACACGCCGAGGTGTGTCTCGAGTGTCTCAGCCGCATTAAGATCGTGGCGATAGCGCCCCCGCCAGCGAAAACTCGAACCGGTGGTCTGCTCGAGTCCCGAGAGATCAACGCCGCGCGCGGCGAGTGGTGCGAGTTTCTCCACGGGGTAGTCGTCACCCACAACACCGACGAGTTGCACGGGTGCAAAGTGCGACGCCGACGACGAAAAGAAAGTGCCGGAACCACCGAGCACGTCATCAGCCCTTCCGAACGGGGTTTCGACGGAATCGAGGGCTACCGATCCGACGACGAGGACGGTGCTGGGCGAAGGGATCGTCACATGCGCTCCGGTGCGGAAAGTCCGAGGATGTGCAGACCGGCAGCAAGGCCGAGCTGCGTAGCGCGCGCAAGAACCAGTCGAGCACGCGTGATGGCCTCGGGCTCACCGAGGACGTGATGCTTGTGATACCAGGTGTGTCCTGCGCGTGCGGTTTCGAACAACCAACCCGCGATGCGCTGCGGTTCGAGATTTTCTGCGGCACTACGCACCACAGCGGGAAAGTCCAGCAGCTGCTTGATCAACTCCTGCTCGGCGGGCGCTGACAATACGCCGAGATCGACGCCATCGGTCGTGATTGTGGTCGCATCGATTTCGCCGACGCGAAAAATGCCCGACATCCGCGCATGAGCCATCTGCACGTAGTACACGGGATTCTCTTCTGACTGGCTCCGCGCGAGATCGATATCGAAGACGAGTTGTGAATCGCCTTTGCGCATGAGGTAGAAGTAGCGGACCGCATCGCGTCCCACTTCGTCGATCAGGTCACGCACGGTGACGTACGATCCGGCGCGCTTGGAGATCTTCATCTCTTCACCACCCTTCATCACTGTCACCATCTGGTGCAATACGTATTCGGGATAGCCTTTGGGAATCCCCGTACCAAGCGCCTGCAAGCCAGCACGGACACGCGTTGTGGTGCTGTGGTGATCGGCGCCCTGCACGTCGATCGCGCGCCGATAGCCGCGCTCCCACTTTGTGACGTGGTATGCGACGTCGGGCACGAAGTACGTGTAGTCTCCGCCCTTGGCTGCACTCTTCTTCATCACGCGGTCCTTGTCATCACCGAAATCAGTCGTGCGCAGAAAAAGCGCGCCTGCTTCTTCGAAGGTGTGACCGGACGCTCGAAGCGCCTCGACTGTCTTGTCGACCCGACCATCGGTGTAGAGCGAGCTTTCGAGGTAGTAGCTGTCGAACTTGACACCGAACGCCTGCATATCAAGATCCTGCTCGTGACGCAATGCAGCCACGGCGAACGCCTGGATGGCCGCGAGGTCGTCGCCGTTTTTGTCGGCGGTCTCGTCAACATATCGCTGTGCGATTTCGCGGATGTACTCGCCGTGATAGCCACCTTCGGGGATCAGGAGCGTTGCGCCGCCGATCTCACGCGCGCGAGCCTGGACACTTTTGGCGAGGTTCGCGATCTGCACGCCGGCATCGTTGTAGTAGAACTCACGACTCACGTTCCAGCCGGTCCACTCGAGCAGCGTGCTGATCGCGTCGCCGAGTGCGGCTTGGCGACCATGACCGACGTGCAACGGCCCCGTCGGATTCGCTGAAACGAATTCGACGACGACTGCCGCGCCATGTCCCACATCGCTGTGCCCCCAACGCGCAGCATTGGCGAAGATCTGCACGAGACCGTTCGCTTGAAAGCCCGGATCGAGTCGGAAATTCAGAAATCCGGGTCCGGCGATTTCGGCGGACGTCACCCCGACGCTCGGGAGGTCCATCGCAACGATCAGCGCTTCAGCAATATCGCGCGGTTTTTTGCCGAGCGATTTGGCGAGCGTCATTGCGATATTCGTGGCCCAATCGCCGAAGGATGAATCGCGCGGGCGCTCGAGTACCGGTGTGATGTCGTCGGGCGCACCGAGTGCGCGCGCTGCGCGCGCAACTTCCGCGCGCAGGGCTTCAGCCTGATTCACAAACGTTCAATCGTTGGAGAATGGCGCGCGCGAATCCGTCAATCGACCTTCGGCGACGGAGCTTTGGGAGCGGGCTTGCTTTCAGCGGCGGGCTTGGATTCGCCCTTGCTCTCGGCCTTACTCTCGGCTTTGCTCTCGCCTTTGCCTTCGGCCCTGCTCTCGCTTTTGCCTTCGCTCTTGCTATCGCTTTTGCCTTCGGTCTTGCTATCGCTTTTGCTCTCACCTGCCGACTTGGATTCGCTCCCGCCTGCAGTGCGCTGATCCTTCTTGCCGTCTTTGCCGTAGTCGGTGATGTAGAACCCGCTACCCTTGAAGAGCAGCGCGGCTCCACCGGA
Source organism: Gemmatimonadaceae bacterium (assembly GCA_043753735.1). Lineage (GTDB taxonomy): Bacteria > Gemmatimonadota > Gemmatimonadetes > Gemmatimonadales > Gemmatimonadaceae > Gemmatimonas. The sequence continues at coordinate 5,683 of JAYUWD010000545.1, read as the reverse complement.
AATGATGCGTGTTGCCACACCTTCACCGTTCGGTACCGGAATCGTTTCCGGGACCTCACTGATCTTGAAGATGTGCTCGATGATGGTCCCGTCGGGGCAGCGAAACTCGTAAGTCGGCATGGCTACAATACTTGGCTGGGGTACGGACAGCCTAGTAACGTAGCCGCACAGACGACGTCGTACAACGGCTTCCCACGCGGGATTTACGACACGTAGCACACCGTGTCACCGGCCGTGTATGTGACCGTCAACTCACTCAGGGAAGTCGTATTCTGACGTGACGCGGGAATGAGCTGACCGGCGTTGTTCCAGAGCGCGTCATGATTCGGACAATGAAACGCCGAACCGGTGTTGTTGAAGTTCTCGACGCGGATGGTCGTGCCCTGGTGCGGGCACCGCATCGAAAACGCAGCGAAGCTGTTCGCTCCCGTGCGCACGACGGCCACACCGACACCGGCCACATTACCCACGCTCCCAGCCGCACCGCCAACGTTTGCCAGTGCCGGCCAATTGGCGATGATGACGGCAAGACCGGCTGCAGCGACAGTCACACTGACGGCGATCGTTCGTGATGCCGTACCAGTGGCGGCAACGGTGATGCTCGCCGTATATGTGCCTGCAGCGAGCCCCGCTGTCTCCGGCCGTACGGTGAGCGTGGCCGGCGCGGTGGTGCTAGTCATACTCGAGGTCGTCAACCACGCAGAGGCGCCCGCCCCATAGGTGATCGTGTAGGCGAGCCCTGCAAGCGTTCCGCCGCCAGAGTTGAGCAATTGCACGGTCTGGGGCGAGGGCGACGTGCCACGGGTCGTTGTAAATGCCAAAGCGGTCGTCGAGAGCTGCAGCGCTGGCGTTGCATTTGGGTCCTGCACGATCATTGACACATTGATCGTGGCACTTCCGTTGCTGGCAGTACCGGTGGCGATGCGCACCGCCGCGGTGTAGGTGCCGGCGGGGAGTGCACCTCGGCTGGCGGTCAGGGTGATGTTTGCGGGCGCGGCCGCATCACTGAGGGCAAGTGTGAGCCAACCCGTGGCCTGACTGGCCGCATACGACAGCGACAGTGCAAGACCGGTCAGCGCGCCGCCACCGCTGTTGGTGACGGAAATTGTTTGCGGCGCAGCCGGGGAGCCGACAGTGCTTGTGGCGAACGCAATCGCCGTCGACGATACAGCAATCGCAGCGGGAAGTGGCGTTGCCACTGCGCCGCCCACGAGCAGCGTGCCATTGGCCTGCAAGCTTACCGCAACCTGATTCAGGTTTGAGGTTGGTTGCCCACCCTGCCAAACGCCGCCGCGCGAAAAACGCGCGCCATGATTGGGACAGAGGAAGCCGTCGGAAAGAACCTCGACGCTCGTTCCCGCGTGCGGGCAGGCCAGCGCAAAACCGCGGAACGAGGTCGCGGACAACCGTTCCAGGATCACCTCCCCACTCTCCGGCGCGGACACGACCGCGCGTCCTCCCACCTGCTGGAGCGCCGTCAGCTTGGTCAGGTCTACCAAAAACGGCGTGATGGTCGGGTTGGGCTGCGTGAGTGAGCCACCGATCACGCCATCCCCGCAGGCAGCCGTTACCATTGCGCCGAGGCCAAGCAGCGAGGCACGCGTCAAAAAGCCGCGCCGATCGAACATCGCACAGCCGCCGCATACGCCGCTTTGCGGCTCATCGCTCAGCGCGCCGATATCGCCGGACGGGCTGACGGCGGCTGAGTTTACGGACAAATGGGGGAGACGAGCTCTGGGCATGTGAGCTATCGTTGAATAAGTGTGCGATGGCTTCAACTGCTTGACGCCCTTGATCCGATTACGACACTCGGCGCGCGTTTCTTCCCCATGTCGAGGGCGGAACGCGACAAGTCTTAATCCGTCCGTAATGGAGTACTCATCCTGGCATCATGCGGAACGAACGGGCGCGACGCACTGTAGCATCGCGCACCGGAGCGCGAACCCAAGCCGGTCCTGGAGGATGTCGTGTATTCCACCTGTCTGTTCTGTCATGCCCACCTCGGGCAAAATGTCGAAATCGAGTCGTTTCAGGTGGGACGCCGTCTCGCGTTTGATGCAGCACGGGGCCGATTGTGGGTCGTCTGTCGGAAATGTCGTAACTGGAACCTCTCCCCGCTCGAGCAACGCTGGGAAGCGGTTGAAGCGTGCGAGCGGTTGTACCGGGCGACAGTAATTCGCGTGTCGACCGACAACATCGGCCTAGCCACGTTGCCTCACGGACTCGACCTGGTACGCGTCGGAAAACCGCTCCGCCCTGAATTTGCAGCCTGGCGCTACGGCTCTCGGATGCGCCGTCGTCGGCTCCGCGGCGCAGGGATCTTTGCGGGATCCTTGCTGACCACGGGTGCCGCGATGGCGGTGGGCGCGGTCGCGGCCATGGTGGGCGTCACGGCGACCGTCACCGGAAGTCGCGGGATGCGTGCTGGATTGCTCAACTCCCTTGAACAGACGGAAGCGCGCATCGCCTTCAGCCGCGTTCTGGCGCACGTCCGAACCCCTGAAGGCACCCTGCAACCACTGCGGTTCAGCCATGTCGCGCGCCTCGAGATCGTTGCCTCGGACGTCGACAGTTCGTGGCTTTTGCGCGTCGCGCATGCCGACGGTGTTACCGACTTTTCAGGGGCTCAGGCGGTTCAAGTAGCGGGAAATCTGTTGTCCCGCCTGAACCACGACGGCGGCAGCCCATCGCAAATACGCGAAGCCACGCGGCGCATCGCCGCCGCCGGCGATGCGGACCGCTACATCCGCGCCAGCGTCGAACTTCGCGACACTCGGCGTCGCAAGAACGCGATCTTCTGGGACGATAACGTCGGCGTTCTCGGATTGACTTCCACGGAGCGGTTCGCGCTCGAAATCGCGGTGCACGAAGACGCCGAGCGACTTGCGATGCAGGGCGAACTCACCGCTCTCGAAACCGCATGGCGCGACGCCGAAGAGATCGCGGCCATCGCTGATGGCATGTTCGTTGACGACCTGCCGCACCCTTCAACGGGCGATCGTCCGAAAACATAGTGGTGGACGTGGATATCTGTTCACCAGCAAATCAGGCAAGGCGCGCAAATAGTTGGAGCAGCTCTGCCGCTGACACCGCGCGCCCTGTCGGGTCAGCGGCGGTCATGCTGGCGATCAGTCGTTCGAGCCCCCCGGTGTACTGCTCGTCGGCCACGCGCAGTGGTGTTCGCGCCATCCGCGCGAAGGCGGTTTCGGTCGGTGTCGGCGGGACAAGCTTGTGCGCGAAGAACGCCATCGGCGTATCCGCTCCATACGGGGTGACACCCGTGAGACATTCATGGAGGACAATTCCAGCGGCGTAAATGTCGGTGGCGACCGTCGCCTCCCCTCCGATGAGTTGCTCGGGAGCCATATACTCCGGTGTTCCGAGCGTGGCGCCGACAACGCGCCCCGCAGCGTTATCAGTATCACCGGTGCCGTGGCCGACGCGCCGAGGATCTCGGACAAGGCGAGCGACGCCGAAGTCGGTGACCTTGAGAACTCCGTTGGGGCCGAAGAGAATGTTCTGCGGCTTGAGGTCCCCATGAACGACGTGCTGCTCATGCGCCGCTGCGAGCGCTCGGAGCAGCTGTTTCGCAATAGCAACAGCGGCTGACGGCGGCAACGCACCACGCGACCGAATCACCGTCGCGAGCGACGCGCCATCGACAAACTCCATCGTGAAGAACGGAACTCCATCACTCTCGCCGATGTCGTGCGTGCGCACAACGTTTCGATGCGTGATGCGCCGAGCCAGTCGGAGTTCGTCCTTGACTCGATCAAATGCATCTGGCTCGTTGGCGAGTACTTCGGGGCGCAGCAGCTTGATCGCCACAGTTTCGCCAAGCGATCGGTCGACGGCGCGATAAACCATTCCCATCCCGCCGCTGCCGACAAGTGCTTCGATCCGATAGCGATTGGCGAGCAAGTCACCCGCGGCAATCTCTATTCCTCGTCTGGCGCCAATGCGCGCGATCGACTGACCAACGGCATCCAGATCGCCCGCACCCTCACCCACCGCACGCCGCCGACGAAGCGGACGCGCTCCGGTCGCGGAGTCCTGCGTTGCCGGTAGGACATGGGTCGTCAATAAACGCGTCGTCATCGCAATCAGGGCTTCCTTGTCACGCAAATCGGCGAGCAGCGCATCCACCGCCTCTGCCAAATCATCGACCTCGGCGCCGGCCGCAGAGCCAGACACTTTGTTGCGAATGTGCAGATCGTAGTCGCCATCAGCTGCGCGCCGCACGGCGTCGGCAAGCGTGCGCACGGGACGCGAGACTCGGCGTGCTGCGGCATAGGCGACGAGCAGTGCGAAGACGAAACCGATCGCCCCCGCCGTCACAATCGACCGACGCACATCGGCCAGACTGGCGCGTTCCGCATCTCGGGATCGCAGCACTACAAACCCGCCGACGACTTCGCCGCCGGCCGTTGTGAGCGAGGTTCGCTGCGCGAGATAGTCCACGTTTTTTAATCGGAGATCAGGCGCGCGCGCCGCATCATCGGTCTCCACGGGGCGTTTCGCGAAGTCGGTGACCGAGCGCAGCAGGTCGCGATCATTGCCGAGCGTCGACGCCGCAACACGCACACCACCTTTCAGATCGCGGGTGAAGAACACAAGCTCACTCGCCGTCGCGACTTTCACATCGTGCGCGAGAAGCGAATCGACAAGTTTGGTCGCCACGAGAACACCGACCGACGCGCCGCCGGGAATTTCGATCGGCACCGCGACCGCCTGAAAGAGCAACGAATCGCGCGACACACCGAAGCCGCTGGTAACGCGCCCATGCAGCGCACCGGCGATAAGGGGAACGCCTCCCATCTCGTCCCCCGCCGCGCCCGGTTCATCCGAATGGGCGAGCAATACTCCGTGACCGTCGGTGATGAAGACCCATTGCGACTCGAGTTGCGCGGCCGCTTCGAAGGTCTGATCCAGGATATCATCGCGACGCCGCTCTGAAACCAGCGTGCGAAAGTAGGGTCCCTGCACGAACACCCGCGCGCCCCCGGCGAGACTGCGTTCACGCCCGGCGAGAAACTGCGCGACAAGGTCGGCCGACTGTTCGAGCCCGCGCCGCGACGTACGATCGGTCGCCTTCCGCACGGAGCTGGAGGCCACCATCAGCGCGACGGCGACAACGATGCCAACGATCGCCGCCGTGACGGCGAAGACACGCCAGGTGAAGCCCAGCGAGGCGCGTCGCGGATCAGTAGCGGTCCGCACGAGTGATTGCGTAGGGTGCGCCGAACTTGTTGAGGTGCGGCTTGGCGACGTAGCCTCGCGCATCGAGTGTGAGTGCAACGTTGCTCAATCCGGTCGCCGTCACGACGATCTCGCGGACGACCTCCGGCGTGCGCTCGTGCCATGCGTGCAACTTGTACCTGCCGGCAGGCACGCCAGGAATTGAAAACTGTCCGTCGTTTTGGGCCGTTGCCACCCATGGTGTTGTCACGGCAACGACAAAACTCACCATGCGCGCGTGGATGTTGCAGTAGATCGCGTATACGCCTGCGTTCGGAAAGGTGAAGCGGCGGGTAACCCCCGAGCGATAGAGGCCAAGGTCGAACGCGCCGAGCGCACTGTTGGAGAACACGTTGTGACTGAACGGGTCGCTATTGGGAAAGCCAACCGTTCCGCCGACGCGCACGAATTGCACGTGCGGTTCGAACTCCCGATGCTTCATATC
>JAYUWD010000544.1:0-2776 GCA_043753735.1 Gemmatimonadaceae bacterium | reverse complement strand
ACACCTCGGCTTTCGCGAGTCCGCGCAGATCCAGCACGCCGCTGTTGAAGAACTGACGCGCCCGGTCCTTGTCGAACGATGCATCGTGAAATACTTCGAGCACCTTGCGTGGTTTGGCGCCGCGCTCGGTCAGTGTTCGCCAGTCTTCGTACATTTCATGCAGCAGCGAGAAGTCGTCGTCGTCGACCGCGGGCACCGGCTGTTCGGCCTGTGATTCAACATCGATGACTTTCACCAGCAGCAGCGCGTGGTGCGCCGTGAGCGCGCGTCCCGACTCGCTGATGATGTGCGGCATCGGCAACTCCGCTTCGCGACACGCTTCCGCGATCGTGTAGATCACGTCGTTTGCGTACTCCTGCGGCGTGTAGTTGACGCTGGCGTTGTTTGTCGAGCAGGTGCCGTCGTAATCGATACCGAGTCCCCCGCCAACGTCGACGTGCGTGATATCGACGCCCATTGCGCGCAGCTCCATGTAGAAGCGCGCCACTTCCTGCAGTCCCGACTTGATGAAGCGAATGTCGGTGATCTGACTGCCGAGATGGAAGTGAATGAGCTTGAGCACATCCAGCCGATCCTCGGCCTGCAATCGATCGATCAGCTTCACGAGCTCCGCCGAGCTCAGACCGAATTTGCTCTTCTCGCCGCCACTCTGTGCCCAACGGCCGGCGCCTTCGCTTGCGAGCTTAATGCGCACACCGCACACCGGGCGGACGCCAAGTTCTTCCGCGACTTCGAGCAACACGTCGAGTTCGCTCAGTTGCTCGAGCACGATGAACACCCGATGGCCGAGCTTCTGGCCCATGAGCGCCAGACGCATGAACTCGTGGTCCTTGTAGCCATTGCAGACAATCAGGTGTTCGGTCGTTTCGGAAAGACCGAGTACCGCCTGCAGTTCAGGCTTGGATCCGCATTCGAGACCGACACCGTGTCGTTTGCCGAATTGTACGATCTCTTCGACGACGTGACGCTGTTGATTGACCTTGATCGGATAGACGGTGGTGTAGCCGCCGGTGTATTCGAATTCCGTCATCGCCGCTGCGAACCGTTCGCTGAGCGTTTCAATGCGCGACCGCAGAATGTCCGAGAAGCGCAAAAGAACGGGAAGCTGAATGCCCTGTTGCTCAAGATCGTTGGAAAGATCCTTCAAATCGAGCTGCAGATGCGGGCGTTCAGGATCGGGTCGGACGACGACGTTGCCGCGCGCGTTGATGTCGAAGTAGCCGGCGCCCCAGCCTTCGATGTTGTAAAGGGTCCGAGCCGCCTCGATCGACCAGGGAGCGGGCGCGGGCGCGGGGACATCGATGATCGGAATGATTCGAGTAGCCATGACGTTGAAAGTAAGGGCATGCGTTACTTTTCCGCATGGACCCGCGTGTCATCGCCACGGCGGCAAAGGTGGGAAACGTCATCGAGTTGTTGCTGGCCTCGCTCCGCCCGGGGCGAGACGGGCCGACGGCGAAAACGCTGCGCGTCATTCCCCATCGGAGTGTCGGCGACGCGATGTGTCTCACCGTGCGTGGGCGCGTGGTTCGAGAAGCGCCAACCAATCACCGCCGGTTGGGACGCAAAGGAGCAATCACCACACGCGAACACCTTGCGGCGCTGTACCGAGCATTCGACGCCGTCGAGCTTCCGTTTGCGCAAGTCGAAGCGTCGCTTGAAGGCGTTTGCATCCGAACGACTTGTAACGTCGGCGGGTTTTTTGCTATAGATATGCCGGCGCCGAACGGGCGCACGTGGGACTTCGGACTGCACCGTGCCATGGTTCGGGTTGTCGACGTCGGCCCCACTGCACCCCTGCGGGAAACGTCGCGGTCGCTGCTCCATGAGGTGCCTGTCGAAGTGTTCGTGCACGGTGCGCACGCCACGTTGGCGATCGTAAGTGATCTCGACGACACTGCGATGGACACCAACACTATCAAGACCTGGGCGGCCATTCGCACCGTGATGTTCCGGAGCGCGCGACGACGCCAGCCTGTGCGTGGCGTTGCCTCGCTCTACTCGCAGCTGCGCGATGGTCCCGACGGAACTGCCGGCAACCCGTTGTGCTACATCTCAAGTGGCGCCTGGAATCTGTATGACATCGTGCTCGATTATCTCGAGACACATGGACTGCCGCCGGGCGCAATCATGTTGAACGACTGGGGATCGCGCACTCGCAACTTTCACCCTGTCGCGCATGCGCACAAAGCCGAACACGTTACCGCATTGCTCGGCCGATTTCCGCAGTTGGCGTTTCTACTGATTGGCGACGATCTGCAGGAAGACCCTGAGTTGTATGCGCGAGTCGCTGTGCAACATCCGGGGCGCGTTCCTGCGATCTGGATTCGCGCGGTGCGTAACACCGCGGAGCGACGTGCCAGTATCGAGTCTCTTCGCGCCGCACTGTCGGTTGCGGGAACAGATCTTGTTGTCGCGACGGATACGGAAACGTTTTCGCGGGACGCAGCCGCGCGCGGATGGCTGCCCGGAAAATCACCAACGGCCGGTGGACGAATCGTCGCCGGCCGCTGAGTTGGAACTGGAATCGAGCAGCGTTCGATCAGCCGACACGCAGCTCTTTACCGCGTGGTCGACGCGATGTGAGTTACCGGTCGCCGTCGAGCAACCGACCAACGCCGCCCAGTATCGATCCTTCTTCGCGACCACGCCCACCGGCGCGTGGTGAAGCGGCAATGATGCGATCGGCAAGACGCGAGAAAGGCAGCGTCTGCAGAATGACACGACCGGGACCGGTCATCTGCGCAAAGAACAGACCTTCGCCACCGAAGAGCGC
>JAYUWD010000543.1:0-2780 GCA_043753735.1 Gemmatimonadaceae bacterium | reverse complement strand
CGTTCAACGACTCGCGCAACATCAGCGAGGCGTGGGACGGTATCTACACGGTGAAGACCACACGCCAGGATTCGAGCTGGACGGTCGAAATGACCATTCCGCTCAAGACCCTGCGTTTTGACGCCCGCCGCGATCCGCAAACATGGGGGATCAACTTCATTCGGCGCGTGCGTCGCGTGAACGAAACGTCGTATTGGGCCCCACTCGAACGACAGTATCGCCTGCATCGCATGTCCAAGGCGGGCACCATCGAGGGACTCTCCGGGCTGAAGCAAGGACGCAACCTGCAAGTGAAACCGTACGTCCTCACGGCCAATTCCACCGGCGCCCAGGTTCCGGCCAGCTCCCTCGGCAGTAAGGCCGATCTTGGTGGCGACATTAAGTACGGCCTCACACCAGCGCTCACGCTGGATCTGACCTACAACACGGATTTTTCGCAGGTGGAGGTCGACCAGCAGGTGGTCAACCTCACGCGTTTCGGCATCCTCTTCCCGGAACGACGGGACTTCTTCATCGAGAATTCGGGGTCGTTCACTTTCGGCGATGTCGCCGAACGCAACTACCGCATGGGCGCGGCGCTCAGCGACTTCACGCTCTTCAATTCGCGACAGATCGGACTCACTGCCGACGGAACACCCATTCCGATCGTGGGAGGCGGGCGCGTGACGGGGCGCGTGGGAGGGTGGGAAGTGGGGCTGCTCGACATGCAGACGCAACGCACACAATCATCGCCAGCGGAAAATTTCGCGGTCGCGCGCGTGCGTCGAAACCTGTTCGGCAATTCCGATCTTGGACTCCTCTTCGCCAATCGCGAAGCCACTGACAGCACGAGCTTCAACCGCTCACTCGGCGTCGACGCCAATATCCGTCCGTTCGGCAACCTGATCATCAATTCGTATCTGGCCGCGACCAATGCCGACAAGGCCACCGCAGACGGTGGCGCGGGGCGCGTCTCTGTCGCGTATCGCGGACGACTCTGGAACACGTCGGCGATGTACAAGCGCGTATCAGCCAACTTCGACCCAGGCATCGGGTTCGTCCGCCGACGCGGATTTCAGCAGCGCTACGCGACCACGGGCATCCACGCTCGTCCAAAATGGCGCGGCATTCAAGAGGTCAATCCGTACATCGTGGCAGACTACTACGCCGACTACGATGGAGCGGCGCAATCCCATCAGGTCACGGCCGGGCTAGATGTCTTCTTCCAACCCGACGGCGAAGTGAAACTCGAAGTGAACGACTGGTTCGACCGCCTCGACCGACCATTCGCGCCCTTCGCCGGTCGCTCCATCCCGGCCGGATCGTACGCGTACCGCAACGCGCAATTGACGTACATCACAACGCAACGATTCCCACTGTATGGCAACGCGGGGCTCACCGTCGGTGACTACTACAACGGCACGCGCCTGGCCTACAACGGCGGGCTGACCTGGCGCCCCCGCTACAACGTGAGCGTCGAGGGCACCTACCAGCGCAACGACATCTCGCTCAAGAGCGGAAACTTCCTTGCTGATCTGGCCGGCGTGCGCTTCAAATACGCGTGGTCCACCACGCTGTTTGGCACTACGTTTGTGCAGTACAACACGCAAAGCAAGAACTTCGCGACCAACGCGCGGATCGCTTGGCGGTATTCGCCGCTCAGCGATGTATTCCTCGTCTACACGGAGCGTCAGAACACCGACACGAGGGTCCGCAATGAGCGCAGCGTTGCTCTCAAAGTGACACGCATGATCGCGTTTTGACGCGGCGCGGCAGCGGCATCGGCTGGTTAACGGGGCTCGTCCACTCCGAGCATGTCAGCGTAGTCCTTCGGAAGTTGCGCGGCTGAGGCGACCATCAATCAGCAGCAGCATGAGTCAAACACCGACCACGACCAATCCCGCTCTGCCGTAAAGGTGAGCCGGTCCGCCTGGTGATTTCAACCCGTTCGATCTCCATGATCAGCCAGACCGCGTGCCGCGCACCATTGGCGAGCTTTGTCGTCTCGATGCGTTGCCCGTACAATGAAACTTGAAATTGTAGCGGCTTGGTGACGCCCATTATGATGCGCCCCTTGTCTCAGATACAGTTGGTTGTAGGCAGCTCGTGTCGCGCCTTGTCTGGCCACTAATCGGAGAAGAATGCGCCGGGCTTGATCTGCAACCCCGCGCGGCAACGCCCGCGTCGCAGGCGCACGTCCGGTTTGCCGCAAACGAAAAGGGCGCCGGTATAACCTGCACCACAAGCCCATATGGCCTCTGGACGCCATATGCGCAGTCCGTAGCTTCTGTCACCTTCGCTTGCTGCCGATCGTTTGCTCCCGAATCGACCACCACATGGCCATCAGCATTTTCAACGACGTCATCGGCCCCGTGATGCGCGGCGCATCCAGTTCGCACTGCGCGGCAGCGCTACGCATCGGCCGACTGGCGCGCGACCTGATGGGCGCCGACATCACGCACATCGGCATTGAGTTCGATATCCACGGCTCTCTGCCAAACACGCATCAGGGACAGGGATCGGACATGGGCCTCTTTGGCGGCCTACTTGGTTGGGATGCCGCAGACGAACGCTTGCCTCTCTCACCGATCCATCTTCGCGCGGCCGGCGTCGTCGCCGAGTTCCGTTATAGCAACCTGCACGATCCGCATCCCAATACGTATCGCCTCACGCTGTCGAACGCGCGGGAGCGACATACCATGATCGCGATCTCGACGGGCGGCGGCATGATCGAGGTGCTCGACATCGATGGCACGCGAGTGTCGCTGGACGGTGGCTCGTGCGTGGAGTGGCCCACCGGC
>JAYUWD010000542.1:0-2786 GCA_043753735.1 Gemmatimonadaceae bacterium | reverse complement strand
GCAACTGCGGTGCAGCGCGACCGAGAATGGCGAGCGCGAGATTGGTAACGAAGACGGCGGCGATGACCGGCGCTGCGAATTGCAATCCACTCGAAAAGATCACCTTTGCCGTGGACACGAAGGCACCCATTCCAGCGCCGATGTCGAGCGTTGCGCCAAGCGGCATCGCGTCGAAACTCATCGCGACCGCTCTGATCATGATCAGGTGACCGCCGCTGATGACGATCATCACCAGCGCGAACAGCTGCATGAACGACGAGAGTAGCGAGCCTTGCGTGTTGTTGACTGGATCGAAGACCGCAGCGCCGGAAAGACCGCTGGTGGTCGTGATCAGTTCACCGGCGAATTCGGCAGCGGCGATCGTGGTTGCGGCTGCGAGTCCGATCACGAAGCCGATGACGGATTCGGTGAGAAACGTGACCGGGGTGATGCGCAATGCGGGCAGATTGGCGCTGACACTCGCGCCAGGGGTGAGCAGCACGGCGAAGATCACGATGAGCGCAGTACGCAGCTTCATTGGGACTGTCTTGGCCGACCATGCCGGTGCGACGAGCAACAGTCCAGCAACGCGGAGCGCGGTCAGTACAAAGGCTGCGGCCGCACCGGGTGCAAAAAAGTCAGGGAGGCCCGCAGCCGTCAGCGTATTCACGAAACGACCGACGGAATGCTCATGATGAGCTGCTTGGTGTAACGCACCAGCACCTGAATGACCCACGGGAGTCCGACCACGAACGCGCCGCCCACCAGCACCAGCTTGGGCACGAACGCCAGCGTCTGTTCCTGGATCTGGGTGACCGACTGGAAGACGCTGACGATCAGTCCAACGCCAAGCGCGATCAGCAGCATCGGCGCCGCAACAGTGAGTGCGGTAAGGATGGCGTCTCGCGTCAAGTCGATGACCAGCTGGTGGGACATCAGGTCGGTGTTGACTGGGTTTTGGGTTGGGGGAGCAGGGGATTCCTGCCACCTCCACACCTTCCTCCAGAAGCAGGGGCCGTACCACATGATTCTGGCCGAGCCGGATGTCACAAGCTGTTGTCAGTAAACGTTTTCCACGAATGAGACTGTGGGTTGTTTCGGCGGGTGCGAGCGATAGGCGGCACAAACTGCCGGGTGCCTCGAGGGCGGATTTGCCGGAAGCGGGAGCAGCCAGGCAGGGGAACCGGTGAACGCGAAGCGGCCATCACGGGTAGGATTCGGAATGCTCAATACGCTCCTCGCAGCACTCGGCTTCGGTCGGCCCGACGGACCCGTGGAGTCCCCGGTCCCGGATCCCGAGTCCCCGGACCTTGGTCAACCCTTCCTCGTCCGCGGCGTCCCGGTCGAGCTGTTCAACTCGCGAGCCGATATCGCGACCGCGGACGTCATCGAGCGGTTGGACCAGGCACTCGCGTTGATCGGCGAGCACCAGCCGTGGCGGCTCAGACACCTGCAGCGCGACATCCGCGCGATCCGGGTCGAGCGCTATGCCTGTCGCGGGGCGTTCAGTCCGTCCGAACGGGTCATCATCACCGAACTGACGTTTCTGGCGCGACGTGATATCAGCGCGGCGCCGGTGGCCTCATCGATCCTGCATGAAGGCGTTCACGCACGCGTGCATGCAATGACCGAGTACATGGCCGTCCGGAGCGGGGCATTTCCGCGGCAGCGCGACTCTGCCCGCGAGGAGCGTCTCTGTCGTCGCGCCGAACTCGCATTCGGCGAATCACTTCCTGACGAGCTTGGTACGCCGGTGGTCGAGCGCGCGCTGGCGAGTCTGCAACTCGATGACGTGGGCGTTGCGCCGCGTGTGGACTGGAGTGAAGCGCAGCGACGGATCGACGAGGTGGATCGCGGGGGCTCTCGGTAGCGCCGTATTCGGTCTGATGTGAATCGTGGTCGCGATGCATGACGACGAGCTGACACGCGGTCGGATGCAGGCGATTCAGTCAGTAGCGTGCCGTGGATACCTTGTCGTTACGGACTCTGCTGTCAGGGACCGTGTTTCATAGCTTGCACTTAAAGATGAGCTTGGCAGTGTGCATGAAATGCAGAGTGTCGCTGATAAACGGTGCTCGGACCGGTTTGATCTGCGCTATTTACAGCGCGCATTTTCTGCTGCAGGTTGCCAAAGCGGCTTTCGTTTGAGCGATGGTCGGAGTTGCAATTGGAAGCCGGCGTAAAATTTTCCATCGGTTCAATTTCCTTTCACTGAGGTACATGTGATGCGAAAAAGCGTTTTCCTCGCCACAATCCTGGCCGTCACGTTCGTGTCGTCGAGTGCCGACGCACAACGGCAAATTGGCAACTGGAATGGCTCCGGTCGATCATGGAATAGTGCCGACAATTCCGTTACGCGCGGTACCATGCAAGGCCGCGGCCACACCGTTTTTGCGGATGCCAACATCACGTCCGGCAACTTGGCCGCGTATGACGTGTTCATCATCGGAGAAGCGACGCGAGCGACCACCGTGCTCGAGTCCTCTGCACTCGCTTCGTGGATTAGCGGTGGTGGGCGGTTGATCATGCTGTGGGACTCGGGCAACTCCGGTAACCCGTCCAACAATTCGATCATGACCTCAATTGGATTATCACTGCAGGCGTCCGGCTCTGCGGGTGGTTTAACCACGTTTGTTGGCGGCAACTTCGCCACCACCGGCGGCCCGTTCAACATTGTAGGCCAGAACCTCAGCACTACGCCGGGCACGGCCGTTTCGGGCGGGAGTGCGCTTGCCTCCGACTGGGTGCGGTATCAGCAGCTGGGCAGCGGCTTTGCGTTCGGATTCGCAGATCGGTCAGACAACGAC
>JAYUWD010000541.1:0-2790 GCA_043753735.1 Gemmatimonadaceae bacterium | reverse complement strand
GCGCCACGGTGCAGTCCACAAGGGCCACCATCGTCAACATGAGCTTCGGCGGCGGTGATGTGACCGTCATGCGGAACGCCATCTCCGCAGCGGTGAATGCCGGTGTCCTGATCATCGCATCGGCCGGCAACGACAACACGACCTTTGGCTTCTTCCCGGCCAGCTATCCGGGGGTGCTGTCGGTGGCGGCAACCGGTCCCGATGGCAACGTTGCCCGCTACTCCAATGGAGGCGCGGCGGTCGCGATCGCAGCCCCCGGCGGCGATCCGAATTTCTGGAACATCGGCTCCGCCGGTGTGCTGTCGACCGTGTGGAACTTCGTCACCAACACCGGGGGCTACGCCTACTACGCCGGGACATCGATGGCGGCCCCGCATGTGACCGGTGTTGCCGCGCTCCTGCTTTCGGCCGAGCCAGCGCTCACCGCCGCAGACATACGTGCGCGGCTGACCCAGTTCGCGTCGCCAGTGCTCGGCCCCCAACGTTCGGACTTGTATGGTACCGGATACCTCAACGCGTTCAGTGCTTTGGCGCGGGCCCGAACGCGCGGCGAACGTACCCAGGTGCGCTTGATCAGCGCCACCTCAGGTGACACTGTGCGGACAGCGATTGTCACGCCGGGCCAGCCGTTCTCCATGAGTCGCGTCAGCGACGGTCGCTACTTTGTCGTGGCCGCACAGGACCAGGATGCGGACGGACTGTTTGGCGGCGCGGGCAAGCGTTTCGGCGCGGTGGGGCGTGCGTCGGCTCCTACCGAAATCGTCGTCGCCAACCAGGTCGGCGGCGTCGCCAACATGCTGTTGTCGTTCAATGTCGAGAGCGAGCCCAACGACAATATCGCCACGGCCAACCGGCTGTTCGTAAACTCCACGATCTCGGCGCGCTTCGATCAGCCCGATCCTCGCGATATGTACGTGGTGCAGATTCCGCGCGCCGCCAGCTACGCGTTCGAAACTTCGCCGGTGAATGGTGCCTGCGGCTTTGGCATCGAACTGGACAGCAATCTCAGCCTGCTGGATGCCGCCGGCGCGGTGCTGGCCACGAACGATGACATTAGCGCGGCGACGGGCAATTTTTGCTCGCGCGTCACCCAGACGCTGCAGCCGGGCACGTACTATGCTCAAGTGACCAACTCCCCGGGCCAACTGCGCCGCTGGCGTTATCGGCTGTCGGTACGCGCGTTGTAATTTTTCGATGCGGCACAGCATGGTCGAAAGCGGGACGCGTACGCGCCTTTCGTTTGCTGATATTAAAGGTGCCGAAGCCGGACTTGTTTACAGGATCTCGTAGATAGGGACACGCGCGCCTTCACGTTGGCAGGCGCGCTGTACGTCTCGGAGAATTGCGTCGGAGAATTGCGGACTCGATGTCACGACGATCGCGCGTGACATCCACTCCGAGCATCAGGCAATGTGGATCGACCCCCTTCGCTCACGGCGCGTTCTGTCGGGATCGGACTGCGGATGGCAGATCATCAACGACGGCGGCAAGAACCCGGAGATCGTCAACACGTTCCCGTTCACACCGTTCTGTCACATCCCCTACGATTTACAGAGTCCGAATTGGGTGTGCGCCCGGTACACCCGGGCACTTCAAAGACACGATTCACCTTATTCCAACACGTGCTCGCACACCAAGGTCGTGGCGCACGAGCTTGCACCAAAAACATTGCTCAAGCGACAGACGGGCCGAGCAAGTGGCGCCATAGCTCCCGCTTGCACGCATTGCCAAGACAGTACGTCTCGCGCGCCATACACAAACCCATCAGCATGCTTCGCCTCACCGATCGCGGCCTCTATTGCGAAGCCGCAGACTGCTACATCGATCCGTGGGCGCCCGTGCCGCGCGCGCTCATTACGCATGCACACGGTGATCACCTCACGTGGGGGTGCGGCTCGTATCTGCTCGCATCACCGGGTGCATCTGTGGCGCGCGAACGACTGGGTCAGTACGCCTCTCGCGTGGAAACGATCGACTACGGTGCGACGCGCGAGATCAACGGCGTGCGCGTCTCCTTCCATCCGGCTGGACACATACTTGGCTCGGCACAAATCCGACTCGAGTATCAGGGGGAAGTGTGGGTGGCATCGGGCGACTACAAAACCGATCCCGATCCCACGTGTACGCCGTGGGAGCCAGTGCGCTGTCACACGTTCATCACCGAAAGCACATTTGGTTTGCCCATCTACCGGTGGCCGTCGCAGCAGTCGGTGTTCGACGACATGAACGCGTGGTGGCGCGCCAACGCTTCCGATGGACGTGTGTCGTTGCTCTACGGCTACGCACTCGGCAAGGCGCAACGCATGATTGCTGGCCTCGATGCATCGATCGGGCCCATTCTTACGCATGGCGCCGTTGAAAAGATGACGCAGTGCTATCGCGACGCCGGTATCGTGCTGCCGCCCACGACATACGCAACACTGGCCCAAAAGTCCGCAGACTGGCCACGAGCGATTGTCATCGCACCACCATCGGCCGATGGTTCAACGTGGGCACGAAGATTCGGTCCGTATGCGGCTGCCTTTGCAAGTGGATGGATGCTGGTGCGCGGGGCACGACGTCGACGCGGAGTGGATCGCGGCTTCGTGTTGTCCGATCATGTCGACTGGCCGCAACTGTTGTCGGCGATCGATGCGACAGGCGCCGAGCGTGTTTGGGTAACGCACGGTTTCACGGGTCCGGTTGTGCGATGGTTGCAAGAGCGTGGGCTAGAGGCGCAGGCGATCGCAACGCGGTTTGAAGGCGAGCGCGATGCGCCGGAGTCATCGGAATGAAACGTTTCGCGGCGCT
>JAYUWD010000540.1:0-8552 GCA_043753735.1 Gemmatimonadaceae bacterium | reverse complement strand
CGACGTACACCGCGTATGTGCTTGACGTCATGATCCACAGATCGTGCGCCCATACGCCTGCATCACCCGGAACCACCGCCGCCTGCTCCGCGGGCGGTGCGCCCTTCGTGCCCACGTTCCATTGCGCCGCGCGCACCGTCACCCGGGTCGGTGTGCCCTCCAGCACCCGCACCATGATCGGCACCTGCGCAGGCACCACGCCCGGCGGATTGATCATCACCCGCACCGGATAACCGCCCGCGCGTCCTTCGAACACCACCTGATTCGTGCCGACGTGCGCGGTCGCCACGATCCATCCCAGCGCTACACAGGCAACAACATTCAGCTTGTGCGCGACATGATCGAGTGCACGAAAAAAACCTCGGTGGGCAAGACCGCTCATCGCTTGACCGCGATGAGCCAGTTGCCCCACCCCAGCCCTGCGCGCGCCGACAATACCGAAATCACCGTTGCGATTCCAAAGCCCTTCACCATCTCGGGCATCGACTCTTCGATGAAGCGACCTAGTACCGCCCACGAGTCGGCGGGCATCATGTACGGAAAGTTGTCGGCGCGAAAAAATGCGTTCTTGGCCGATTCACTCACGAGAAAACTACCGAACGGCCATTGCACCAGCACCGACAGCGCAACGAATGCAACACCCATCAGTAGCGCTCGCGTCCATGCGCCTCGCCTCACCGTCGCACGCATCAACAGGTCGATTCCGAGTGCCGGCACAATCAACAGCAACGGAAAATCGAGCGGCACCATATGCGTCACAAACTGGCGAATTGGGCCAAGCTTCGGGGTGGCCGCAAAAAGCGGAAGCACCCATACCTGAACGCACATTACAGTCATGTAGACAGCTGCGGTCGCCGTGGCCGGGAAGCGCAAACGTGTCGAACGCGCCGTTGAGACGAGAATTGCCGGAAAGACCAACGCAGACACGATGTAGAACAAACTGCTGTGCATGCCGACCTTTTCGTGATACTCGGTCGTGAAGATCGCCACTATCGTCAACACAAGCGCACTCGTGAATGCGACAATCCATGGCGCCATCCCCGATGCATCAATGCGTTCGGCATCGCGCGCCTGTTCGGCCTGCGCCATGATGCGCGCACCGGAAATAATCGCCAGAAAGCCCAGCGCCAGCAGTGTGTGTGGCGGACTGATGATCTTCACATCAAGTCCGTACGCGTCGTGCCACCAATTGTCGAACGGCGCCGACGTCAACATCGCGATCGCGCCCCAGATCGCGAGCCAACCGCCGAGTGGTCCGTTGAAGACGCGCCAAACGGTGACGCCGTCGGTAGGCTTGGACGAAGCGAAGAACGAGCGCCGCAGCACCTCGAAACCGCAGCTCATTCCGGCCACTGCCCCACCGGTGTATATCGCCAGATGCGCCGGCGTCCAGAACGTGTCTCGGCCAATCGTCATGTGCCACGAAATGTCCCAGATCAAGCCGACGATCACACTCGTCGCTGCGAATACGACCGCAGCGAGATGCCAAGGGAGCGCGAGTGCGCGTGACGGCGCCAAAGCGTCGCTGCGTTCTGCAGCCGGAATCGATGACACGGACGAATGCACATTACCTCCGGAGTGTTCTGTCTTTACGCAATCTAAAAGCTGCAAAAGTTTACCGACGGACGCGACCATTGTCAGGAGGCGGCAACGTACCAACACCGCGACTGCGCAGCAACATGCGCACCGAGTCTATCGGCAGCGGATTGACACCACCGGATCGACTCGAAACCGGCGTCGCCATGAGCAGCGCATTGTAAAGTGCCTCTTCGGTCGCTTCGACAACCGCTTGAAACACGGCCGACATTGCCTCGTTCCCAAGCTCCTGCGCCGACGCGAGGGCCAGATCCGGATTGCGTCGCACCAACGGCGATGTCGAGAAGGCCAGCACGTAGTCGCCCGATCCATTCGACGCCGCCGAACCTGTTCGGGCGAGCCCCATCACCGCGCGTGCCGCTGCTCGCTCCAGGTTGCGGGACAGCAAGGGCGCATCCGTCGCAATCACGATCATGCACGACCCGTCGCCGCGCTCAGCGCCTGCGTCCCCGCCTCCATCACGACCCTCCGGAGCGCGCGACTCGCCAACTTCTCGCTGAAATGAGTAGCGGCCCAACAACTGGCCAATGGGCACACCGGCTATTTGCAACACGCCGCCATAATTGCCCTGAACGAGTACTCCTATCGTGTAACCGCCAAGCGACGCGGGAAGCTTTCGGGATGCAGTACCGATGCCCCCCTTCCAACCGAACATGACGGTGCCGTGCCCTGCACCCACGCTGCCTTCGGCCACCACACCCGTGTCGGCCGTCAAAAGCGCGCGGCCGACCGCGGCACCGATGCCAACCCGCGAACGCGTCGCATTCAATTGACCATCGTTCGTTTCGCCGACCAGCGGGTTGATCGACTTCACCCCGGCGTTCTCCGGCTTTGCCAGCATCCATTGGGCGAGCGCGTCACCGGCCTGCCAGATGCACAACGTGCACGTGAGGATGATCGGCGTTTCGATTTCGCCAAGTTCACGGAGCTGCGTCACCCCCAACAGCTTGCCGAATCCATTCCCGACATGGAGCGCGGCCGGCACGCGATCGCGAAAAAGATCGCCGCCGTGGGGGATGATTGCCGTCACGCCGGTTCGGAGTGAATCGCCTTCGCTCACGGTGGCATGCCCAACGCGCACACCTGACACATCGGTGATGGCGTTGTTAGCACCGGGCGCAAAGATTCCGGGGGTGAGCCCGAGTGCGCGCGCGCGCACGGGTGCGTTCTGGGCGGCGATCGCCAACGGCACCAACAGCGCGATGCCGAAGGTGACTACATGCGCCGTTGCGCGAAACGCCCCACGGCTGGGTAGATGAGCAGATTGAGTCATGCTGCCAACGTACAGCGCAGCCCGACGTCCGCGAGGAGCCGCGTCACGTCCAGCCTTCACCGGATCTGCGGCGCCCAACATATTCCCGCCATGCCGCTTCGCCCACTCTTTGGACACCACGAACTCCGCGCCCGACTGGCCAACGCCGCCCAGAAGGGCCGACTGCCGGCGAGCCTGCTCTTTCAAGGCGCGCGCGGGGTGGGCAAGCAGCGGTTGGCGCTCTGGCTCGGACAGCTGCTGCTCTGCGAACGTGCCATAACCGAAAAGCTCGCCGAGCCCTGCGGCGAGTGCCAGCAGTGCCGCTACGCGCTGCGCGTCGTCCACCCCGACCTTCACTGGTACTTCCCACGCCCGAAAAATAAGGATGGTGATCCGTCCCCCGTTGACGTTTACGCCGATTTGGCAGAGGCGAGGGCTGAACGGATGGAGGCGGACGGACTCTGGGCCGCGCCCTCCGGGACTGAAGGGTTCCATATCGCGACGATGCGTGCGCTGGTGCTCGCCGCCTCCAATCGACCGGCAATGGCCAAGCGCGCACTTTTCATCGTCGGCGATGCTGAACGGCTGGTCGTGCAGGAAGGCGCCGACTTCGCGGCCAATACCTTCCTCAAGCTGCTGGAAGAACCGCCCCCAGGCACGACGCTCATTCTGACATCGAGCGAAGCGGGCGCTCTTCTGCCCACCATAAAATCGCGTGTCGTCTCGATCCGCGTTCCGTCCGTCGCCCGCGTCGACCTGGAAGCCTTCCTTGACGACGCCGTGGTGCAACGTCGACTCGGCACCTCATCTCGCGAGGAAACCGTGGCCCGCGCCGGCGGTGCACCGGGCGCTCTGCTGGGAGCAGACTCAACTGCGGCATCATATGTTGCAGCGCGTCGACTACTTGATGCAGCGCTGCAACCATCGGCGCCCGCCGGCACCACTGAACGCATCAAGGTCGCGGCCCGATTTGGTGTGGCCGGCGCACGCGGCGCCTTCTCCGATATGCTCGATGCGCTCACCGTTTTGCTGCATCACCGCACGCGTGAACTGGTGGTCGCGGGGCACGAATCCGACGCCCGTCGCACCGCGGCAGCACTCGTGATCGTTGAAAATGCGAAGCAACGTGCGCATGGCAATGTCAGCCCCCAACTCCTCGGCGCTTCGCTGATCGGCGCGCTCCACAGAACCCTGAGACCATGAGCGAATTGCCTACAAACCCGACCGGGCGGGAGTTGTCGCACGTCGACCCGGCCGGAAAATTGCAGATGGTGGACGTCAGCGAAAAGCCCTTTTCAACCAGAACGGCGGTCGCTTCTGGCTCAATCCGAATGCAGCCGGAGACTCTCAAAGCCATACTGGACAACAGCTTAGTAAAAGGCGACGTAATTGTAGTCGCCCGGATTGCAGGTATACAGGCGGCTAAACGTACCGCCGACCTCATCCCGCTCTGTCACCCGCTTCCGTTGTCGGGGATCGAGGTCAGGGTTAGCGTTGAGGAGGCACTCCCGGGGCTCCGGGTTGAAGCTGTTGTGAAAACTACCGCCCAAACTGGGGTAGAGATGGAAGCGTTGACCGCGGTCACCGTGTCGTTGTTGACGATTTACGACATGGCGAAAGCAATCGACCGATCGATGATGATTTCCGAAATCGTGCTGCGCGAAAAGCGTGGCGGTACGAAAGGAGATTTCAGCAACGATCTGTAGTGTCCCGATGATTGCGAGGTACCATGCACGATACAGCCGTAGCAGTTCGAAGCCTTGAAGCGCGTGCTCGTCGCCGACGGATGCATCGTCGGTTCGCCAAGCGGCGTCTGAGTAAAGTGTTCGTTGGTGCAGCCGTGGTTTTTGCCTTGGCGTTGGTGATCACCCCTTCTCCAACTGTCCGTTCGGTCAAGCGTTCCCCGAACACGACCGCCGCCGCAAATACGCTCGCAATCCAACCCGCTTGGCGTCCGGCGGGAGCCGTTCTATCGCGCCGCCCCGATGTCCGCCACCTGGACTCGGTCGCCACTCTTCCGTTCGGCATCGCGCCAAGGGCCATGGCGCAGTCCGAATTCGAGCCGCGTGAGTCACTCATGCGCTGGCACAGCATCTATACCTACACGATGCGCTACCGCTTGAAGGCCGACCTCGCTCGTCGCATCTACGACGCGTCGGTCACTGCCGGTATCGAGCCCGAGCTTGGCTTTCGTCTGGTTCGCGTTGAATCGGTATTCAACCCCCGCGCACAAAGTCCGGCTGGTGCCCTCGGGCTGACTCAGCTCATGCTCGGGACCGCTCGTGAATTCGAGCCCAACGTAACGCGCGACGAGCTTCTCGATCCCGATGTAAACCTTCGAATCGGTTTCAAATACCTGCGCGGCCTGATCCGCGAATACAAGGATCTAAAAATCGCCCTGCTGGTCTACAATCGGGGACCCGGTGCTGTGCATAACGCAATCAGCATGGGAATGAATCCGGCCAACGGTTACGAAAGCATTGTCACGCGTGGGTATCGCGGGCGTGGGATATTGGATTAGCGACTGGTACTGGGGACTCCGGGGGGCGGAGAAATTAGCGTTGTGCGATATGAAAAGCCGGTCGCTACCTAGCGGCCGGCTTTTTCTTCGTGGACGGTCGCTTCGCCGTCGATTTCCCCTTCGTCGTCGCCTTCCTGGCCGACGAGCTGCTCTTGCCCTTCGCGCCCGACCTGCTCGCACTTTTCTTGCGGCTCTTGGACGCGGCGCTTTTTGCCTTCGACTTCTTCGAAATCCCAACCGCCTTCGCCCCGCTTCTCACGGTATTCGCGGCCACTCGGCTTGACGACCGAACTCGCAACGTCTGCCCCATGACCACGCGGTTCGACTTGATGCCGTTGAGTGACTTGAGCCGAGTCGCACTGATGCCATACTTTTTGGCGATGCCAGCCAACGACTCACCGCGACGCACGACATGAACACCTTGACTCGCGAGCGACGCACTCGCCCCACCGCCGTAGCGTTCAATGGATGGATCGGGCACGGAGCGCGCCATCCCGATCGTCGCGCGCGTTGGAATGCGCACACTGGTACCCGCAGCGATCCGCCCCTTCTTTCCCGGCTTGAGCGTCGGGTTGTACCAGGCAAGGTGCCGTGCTTCCATCCCGTTCTTCGCCGCCAGCGACGCCACCGTTGTCGTTGTGCCGCTCACCTTGAACGTGGAGTAGCCAAGCCGCTCCGCGTCCGGGAATGATGCCAAGGCCGTCGAGGTGCGTCCGACGGTGCCGGTCGGCACATGCAGCCACAGCGGCGACTCGGGGGGCACGACGCCGCGCAAAATTGCAGGATTCAGTTCGCGCATCGTTTCGGTCGACGCGCCACTGGCCATCGCGACAGCTGCGAGACTGGTTCCGGCCCCCGCCAGCACCGAGTCGTACACAAAGCGCGGCAGTGAATCGACGGAAAGTCCGTACCGACTGGGAAGCTTTGCGATCAACGCCGCCGCGATCAGCTGCGGGACGTAATTCTTTGTCTCTGTGCGCAGGTAGTCCTGCTCGGCGAGTGCGAAGAATCGAGCTTCACCCTTGGTGCCTTCGAGTTCGCCGGCATAGCGTGTAAGTCCGCGCGCCACGCGCCCCGGGCCGCCGTTGTAGGCAGCGGCGGCGAGATAGAGGGAACCGAACTGACGTTGCAGATCGCCGAGAAACCGAATCGCGCCATCGGTTGAACGGGCCGGATCACGACGTTCGTCCACCCACCAGTCGACACGCATGCCGACACCGCGCGCCGTGCTCGACATGAATTGCCACAAGCCTACGGCGGCAGCGCGTGAGTACGCATGCGGATCGTACCCACTTTCGATGAGCGCGAGATATGTCAGGTCTTCGGGCATTCCGCTCGCGCGCAACTTCGCCCGAATCATCGGCTCGTATCGTGTGCCGCGGGACAGGCGCTGGCGGAAGTGTTGACGCGACCCGTTCGAAAAGAGTTGCACATAGAACGCGACGCGATCGTGCGTTTCGTACGAATGCACGTCGATGTCCCACACCGGTTCCGCATCGGGCGTCGCGACGGCAGACGGATGCAACGCTGCACTATCGCCGAACACGGCAACGACGGTCCGCGCGAGATCATCATCGCTCGCCACGACCACTTGGCGCTGGGCACTGTCGGCAGTACGCGCGCGTCCTACTGTTGCGACCGACGCGTTGGCAACGGGAGCGTGTACCGGCATCGGCGCTGCGCTGACGGAACGATCCACCGGACGACATCCGCCGGAGAACACCGCCAACAAGAGTTCAAACCCGATGAGCAGAACATAAGCCGAGCTCGAACCAGATGACCCGCCGGCTGCGGCGCGACTGCAGGCTTCACGTGTTGCCCGTGGGACGCCATCCAGGCGCTCTCGTTCCATCAATCGCGTCGCACGAAGTGCCGGTGGCACACGCACGAAAACGTCGGGCGGCACAAGTCGAGAAAACATACCGCGGAAGATCATCAAGGCGGAGTTCACAGCTGCAACCTACGTGACTTGGCGCGCTGCCGACACCACCGTGATGTGACCCGCGACGCGTTCCGATGCGCACCCTCACGGCCTACGGTCCGCGCGGGCGGGCGGTGTTACGCGAACGGGTCCAGTCGCATCATGTGCGGAGCCACCAGCCGATTCACCGCGTGAAGAGTTGCGCGGGCAACACCGTCCAATTGATCATCTTCGGCTATGGCAGTACCCACCACCCGCGTCGTGGTGCCGTTTTGATGCGCGAGAAGGGCCACTACCATGAGGTTCGTGTCGAAAGCGCGCATCGGCTTGACGCCTACCAGTTCGAATCGAAGTGCGCCGTCGATGCAGTGGGTGAGCGCGTCAAGCGTCGCCAGTACGGCGAGGCGGAGGTCACCACCGACGCACGTCGCGCCTTCCTGCCGACATATCAACGGGGCGCCCGTTAGCGGTTCGGCGAATTCCGCGGTCACGCGCGAGGTGGCACCGGCTGCGCGTTCGAGGCGACAGGACACGAGACGGAGACGTACTGGCGAAGATGCCTGCCCGGAGGCGGCGTCGAATGCGCTTATCATCGTCAGTTCGGTGGAGGCCATACGCTGTGGGCGGGGTTAAATGACGAGGCGCCACTTGCACGACGACGCTACTTCCTCGCCGTCACAGCGCCGGTCCGCCGAGCGCTCAGCCCCCGATGGCAAACATCACGTACCCGCTCGCCAGCGCGATCGCTTGTCCGACCGCAACGTCGCCCGGGTAGTGCACGCCGAGCATGACGCGGGACATGCCCACGACGAGGGCGAGGAGGAGCAGCGGAAGAGCCAGCGCCGGGAACGCCCAGGCATACGCGACCGCCACGGCCATCGCAGCACAGGCATGCCCACTCGGAAAGGAGAACCGATCCGGCACGGCGATCAACGCCTGATAGGAGAGTCGCGTGGAGGGCCGCTCCCGCCCCGCGAACCGTTTCACGACTTGCACCACAGCATGGGACAGCGCAAGCAGCAGCGACGCGCGCCAGGCGATCGGCACCGTCACGGATGGAATCGCCAGCGAAAGCAGACACGCACCGATGCTGCCCCGCGCGCCGCCCACATGCGTGATCGTGGTCCAGAAGCTCCGCCGCGAATGGGTACACCGCGCGTCCAGCGCGAAGCGGACAAACAGCGCACGGTCCCGCGCATCGAGGCGTTCGAGCAGTGGCAGTCTCATTGCGCATCAGTTTCGCGGCGCGGCAACACGGATGC